>DASSHL010000398.1:0-3665 GCA_035692845.1 Gemmatimonadales bacterium | reverse complement strand
GCCGGCGCGGATCGGCGCCACGGTGGCCGGCGCCTACCTCCTGTTCACCCATCTCGCGGGTGATGCTATTGCGTTTCCGCTCGTGGGCGGCCTCAGCGACCGCTTCGGCATAGACAAGGCGGTGCTGCTCCTGCCAGCCGTCGCGATGGCCGGCGGCGTCGTCACGTTGCTGGGCGGCAGGACGGTGGCGAGAGACATGGCGAGGCAGGAGGGGTGAGACGGATGGAGAGGTGGACAGATGGACAGATGGACAGATGGACAGTGATCAACGGTCAACGAGTCACCCCGGGCGTGTAGCGCTAGGGGGCGGAGCCCAGCCGATGTTGCGGCCCCTTCGCTGCGCTCAGGGTGACAACGCGTCTCTGATCTCGCGTCCCGCTCCCTCTACTGTCCGTCTGTCCATCTGTCCATCTATCTTCTCCCCATGCCTCCACAGCTCGGTCATGTCCCCCCAGCCATGGGGGCCCTGTTGGCGTTGTCGCGCGCCAAGCCTGATCTCTCCATCATCACTGACCTCGATGCCGTCACCTCAACCGAGCTCCTCGCCCTCGCCTCCCATCACGGACAGCTTGGTGCCGTACTGCTTGCCTTTGAGCGCGCTGGCCAGCTTGGCGCTGAGCAGGCACGTACGCTCCTCTTTCTCCGCCGCCAGGCGGCGCTCTGGGATCTCGAGCGCGATGCCGTCATGCGCCGCCTTCAGGAGGCGGGCGTTTCCGGTGAGCTGCTCAAGGGAGCGGCGCTTCGGCTCACCGCCTACCTTGATCCGGTGGAGCGACCATTCGGCGACATCGACGTCCTGGCCCCGAAGGAGCAACTTGTTGCGGCGGTCGAGGCCCTGGAGCCACTTGGCTACACCAGCCAGCCCGAGGAGCGGAAGCAGCTCTATCTCGAGCATCACCATCACCTGATTCTCACGAAGGCACCTGGCTTCAAGGTGGAGATGCACTGGGGCCTGCTGCCGGTGCGCTATCCACTCACACTCGACCCCGCCGCCTTTCTTGCCGGCGGCATCGAGCTGCGCGCGCCGTCCGGCCTCACCGTTCGCGTGCCACGACCGGAGTACATGCTGCTTCATGTCGCGGTGCAGAATGTGGAGGACAGCTTTGCCAGGCTGCGACGACTGGTCGACATCGACCGGATCATCGCGACGTCAGCTGGTTTTGACTGGGCTTGGCTTGCGGGCGAGGTTCGCCGGCTTCGCCTGGAGTCAGTCACGGCGCTTTCACTCAGGCTCTCTGAACTGCTGCTGGGCACGACGCTTCCGTCCGGCTACATCGCGGAACTTGGGGCACCGTTCCTCTCCCGGATTCACTTGCCGCTGCTAGATCCGCTGGGGCAGCTCCTGGAGGGCGCCGACGCGCCGCGCGCAGCTGTCCAGCGCCTGCTGCTGGTCTGGAGCATTGCGAGTGGCCGAGACCGGCTGCGATTCCTGCGCGAGCTGTTGAGTGGCGATGCCGACTGGTTCTGGAGAGCTGTGGAGGAAGGATCGGACGTGGCGCCGCAGCGCGTTCATGATGCTATCGCGTTCGGGAAACTCGGCTTCTTTCAGCTCTCGCGTTACCCGGCCGCCACCGGGCGGCGGCGTCCCCGGCGGTTCTGGGGTTCGTAGCGTGGCACGGAGGTTGACACTTCAGCGCCCCGAATCGCCCTATACCACGTAACCGTGCCCGCCAGCGACGCACGTTGGGGTGCGACTGTGGTGCCACTGCCACAGCCGGCCCGGCGTTTTGTTGCGGCTTCGGCACTGGCATCGCTCTCACTAGAGGGAAAGAAACATGCGTACGCTGAAGCCGAACCTGTCCGCCGTCGCTGCCAAGGTAATTGATGGTGAAGCGATCATCATGAACCTCACCAATGGCGCCTACTACTCCATGGCTGGTGTTGGTGGCTTCGTGTGGGACGCCATCGAACGGGAGCAGTGCGATGTCGCGATCCTCGCGGGGATCATGGCGCGCTATGCCGTTGCGGCGCCAGAGGCCAGCGCGGACCTCGACGGGCTGATTGCGGCGCTGCTCGCCGATGGCCTCATCGTGGTGGAAGGCGACGACAGCGCGACGGAAGGAACCCCGCCCGCCACCGGCACCGAAGCGTATGCGGCACCCGAACTGACCAAGCACACCGAGATGGCTGACTTGCTGGCGCTGGATCCGCCGATGCCGGCGCTTACCGACGTACCGTCGGGCAACTGACATGGGAGCAACAGCCCTCGGCGGCGCTGCGCCGGCACTGGACGTCGCCGCGGACTTCGACTCGATGCTCGCGGCCGCGGAGCGCGCAGCGACATTGCATCCCGGCAAGGTGCACGTATCGCACTACGTGATTGCTGATCGCCTGGTCACCGTTCGGCTCATCGGTGACGCCCTGGGGAGCAAGCTCACGCGCGCCATTTCCCACCTTCGTGTTGCCGACGTGGATCGTGAGCCCGATCTCCGCATTGACATGTGGGACGGGTGCGAAACTCGCGTGGCTGCGCCAGGATGCATGCCGCGAGGTGAGGAAGGATCGGCAGGTCGCACCGACGTGTCCGCTGGCGGACGCTTCGTGCTGTTTGAGCAGGCACGAACGCGCTCGGTGCTCGATCGCGTGGGAAAGCGCATCGCCGGATGGGTCGTGGCCGCCAACCAGCTGAGCCAGTATGAGCTGGGCCGTCCGTGGCACTCCGAACTCCTGCTCTGGCAGCACGACTGCGGGCTGCAGCCGTTGCATGCCGGCTTCATCGAGCGCGATGGCATCGGCGTGCTGCTGGCGGGGCCCGGCGGCTCCGGTAAATCCACTACGTCGCTGTCGTGCATGCAGGAGGGTTGGAGCTACCTGGCCGACGACTACGTGAGCGTTGAGCAGAAGGGCCAGCGCGTCATCGGCTACGGGGCGTACAACTCCGCACACCTCGATCCGGCACACCTCCAGCGATTCCCCCGACTGGTGCCCGGCGCGATTCACGGCAGGCTGGCGCGTGAGGACAAGTCGCTGGTGCTGGCGTCGGACCTGCGCAACGTGCGGCTCGCCGGAAAGGCCGAGCTTCGAGTCATCGCGTTCCCGCGGGTGGTGGATCGGCCGGAGTCGCGCTGGTATCCGGCCAGCAAGGCCGAGGCGCTGCTTCGTATTGCGCCAAGCTCGCTCCTCCTCCTTCCCTATGTGCAGCTTGGCCACTCGGCATTCAAGACCATGTCCGAGGTGGTAATGCAGCTGCCCACCTGCTGGCTCGATGTGGGCCGGGACCTGGCGCAGCTGCCGCAGGCCGTGGCAGGCATGGCGGCGGAGGTGGTGAAGCCATGAGCGCGCCACTGGTGTCGTGCATCATTCCCGTGTACAACGGCGAGCGCTTCCTGGCGGAGGCGATCAGGAGCATTCTCGCGCAAACGCATCACCCGCTCGAGGTGATCGTGGTGGACGACGGGTCCACCGACGGGACCGCGTCGGTGGTGGCTTCCGAGTTCGCAGCGCTCGTGCGATACCTGAGGCAGGACAACGCCGGCCCCGTGGCGGCACGCAATACCGGCATTGCGATGGCACGCGGTCAGTATCTCGCCTTCCTCGATGCTGACGACAGATGGGAACCGACACGTATCGAAAGGCAGCTGGCCAGTCTTGCAGGGCACCCCGAGGCCGAGATCTCCGTCTGCCTGGCAGAGAACTTCTTCATGCCCGGGTTTGAGCCAAGGAAC
>DASSHL010000397.1:0-7847 GCA_035692845.1 Gemmatimonadales bacterium | reverse complement strand
CCGTAGACCAGGCTCCAGTCGAGCCAGGTGTTGAGGAGATTCGCGAGCACGGTAAGCCAGACGATGGGCGCCAGCCGGCCCATCGCCTGCAGTGTCTGGCGGAAGACGATGAACGCGAAGAACGGAAAGACGCTTGGCACGATGCGCAGCGTGTACGAGTGGGCAATCGGCACGGCGTCGACTGGCTGGCCCAGCAGCGCCAGCACCGGTCCCGCAAAGCAGAGCGGAATGGAGACGGGAATGGTGAGCAGCGCCGAAAGCAGCAGCCCGCGCTGCACCGCCCTGGCGATGGCCGGTTCGTCGTCGGCGCCAACGGCCTGGGAGACCACCGGGTCCAGCGCCATGACCACGCCGGTGCCGAAGATGGCAAAGGCAAAGAAGTACACGTTCCCAAGTGCCACACCCGCCAGGGCAGCTGCCGACACCCGGCCCACCATGATCGAGTCGACGACGCCCATGAGCATGAGGCCCACCTGCACGACCACAACCGGGAACGCCAGCTGCAGTAGTTCCCGAAGTGACGACCGCGCGGGCAGGATTGCCGCAAGGGTATGGCGTGGCATGGCGGCGGAATCTAGCAGGTGCAGAACTCTGCAATGACACGCCGTTCAGGTGGCATGGAATTTGGAATTATTGGCCGCGTCCCCGGATTCCCCCCGGTTTCGCCGGTTTCAGGTCGGTGAAACGCGACGCGGACGGAGTTTCTGCAACGTCCCTCCAGCGCCCAAGGAACACGACCCGTGACCGCTGCTCTTGAAACTGCCGAGCCTGTCACCCCGATGGAAACCGGGGCGAGAGGTCGAGAAGTCGAGCCCTCCGCTCCACGCGCCCGGACCTGGCGGCCCGCCCGCCAGATCGCCGTTGACCTGGGCACCGCCAACACCCTGGTGCTGGTCCGGGGCGAAGGGGTTGTGCTCGACGAACCGTCGGTCGCCGCCATGGACATCGCCACCGGCAAAATCCTGAGCGTGGGACACGAAGCCAAGCGGATGCTGGGTCGCACGCCCGACGGCATCCGCGCCGTGCGCCCGATGCAGGATGGTGTGATCGCCGACTTCAGCGTCGCCGAGCAGATGCTGCGGATGTTCCTCAGGAAGGTGCTGGACCGGCATCTCCTCCGGGTCAAGCCGACCGTGCTGGTGTGCGTGCCGTCGAGCATTACCGAAGTGGAGCGACGGGCCGTGCGGGACTCGGCCGAAGGCGCCGGCGCCAAGCGCATGTTCATGATCTCGGAACCGATGGCAGCCGCGATCGGCGCCGGTCTCCCGGTGGACGCGCCTACCGGCTGCATGATCGTGGATATCGGCGGCGGCACAACCGATATCGCGGTCATCGCGCTCAACGGAATCGTGTGCGACGCCAGTGTCCGCACCGCGGGCGACGAGCTGGACCAGTCCATCGTCCAGTACATGCGGAAGACCTACAATGTGCTGATCGGCGAGCCCACGGCGGAGCTGATCAAGATGCGCATCGGCAGCGCCATGCCGCTCGAGGATGAGCTGTCCATGGGCGTGAAGGGGCGCGACCTGGTCTCCGGCCTCCCCCGCACCGTCGTGGTGGATTCGGCCGGCATCCGCGACGCCATGCAGGAATCGCTGCAGAAGATCGTCAACGGCATCCGGCAGGCGCTGGAAGTCACGCCGCCGGAACTGGCAAGTGACATCCTCGACCGTGGCATCACGCTGACCGGCGGCGGGGCCCATATCCGCCGCATGGCGGAGCTCATCACCTTCGAAACCGGCTTGCCGGTGCATATGGACTCCAACCCGCTCACCTGCGTTGTCCGCGGCACCGGCCTGGTGCTGGATGACCTGGCGCGGTGGAGGAGTGTGCTGACCGTCTAGGCGGGAAGGCGGGAAGACGGGAAGACGGGAAGCTCTGGAGGAATGAACACTTCCCGTCTTCCCGTCTTCCCGTCTTCCCGCCTTATTTCCCTCATGTCCCCCTTTCCCGACGACCACCACGGGCCCGGCTGGTGGCCGCTCATGCGTGCGACCGGCTTCGTACGCGATACCGGCACGCGCGAAGTCGTCTCGGTCTGGCTGGTTGCCTCGCTGGTCGCGGTCCTCAGCGCCATGCTCGAGGCGCGGCTCGACTGGAGCGGCATCCCGGTCAACCTGGGCTTCGTGACCGTACCGGTTTCGATCTACCCTCCGCTCGCTATCACCCTGCTGCTCACCCTCTGGCTCGGCCCAGCCTGGGGTGCCGTGCCCGCGTGGATCGCCACCACCGTGAGCGCATTGCTGGCTGGCGTCAGTCTCCCCTCCGCGCTCCTCTTCGGGCTTGCGACACCAATCGAGCTGGTGATCGTATGGGGGGCGATGGTAGTCCTGAACACGCACCCCGATCTCGAAGGGGGCGCGGATATCGGCAAGTACCTGGTGGCGGGCGTCATCGCCGCGACCGCGTCGTCGCTCGCCGGCCTGATCTGGATCACGGCGCGCCAGCTCGAGCTGCTCGAGGCCCAGCGGGTCTGGCGCGGATGGATCGTGGGTGACGTGCTCCAGATGATCGCGCTGATTCCGGTGCTCCATTACCTGGGCCACGCGGCGCGCGGATGGATCGACCGCCTGCTGGGCACACCGCCACGCCACGCCTTCCATTTTTCGCGCGCCGTGACGCTCGTGGCCGGCGTCGTCACCGTGCTCGCCGTGCTGGTCTTCGAGGGGGTGCGCCTCAGCGTGCAGGCGCTGGACCTGGCGCCCGGAACCCTGACGGCGAGCGGACTCGCGCTGCTCCCGCGCCTGCGCGAACTTGGCCTCTTCCTGGGATTGCTCTTCCTGGTCAGCGCACTCACCACCACCAGCTTTGCGTTCGCGCTTGCGCGCATCGGCGAGCGCGAACGGGGCGCCGCCCAGCGCGATCCCCTGACGGGCTGCTTCAATCGCCGGGCCTTTGCCCCGCTCTTCGACCGCGAAGTGGAGCGGAGTCGCCGCCTGGGCCGAGGACTGTCGCTCGTCTATTTCGACATCGACCACTTCAAGCGCATCAACGACACGCACGGGCATGACGTGGGCGACGACATGCTGAAGCACCTTGTCGCCGTGACCCACGCCGAAAGCCGGGAGCACGACATCCTGTTCCGCTGGGGCGGCGAGGAGTTCGTGCTGCTGTTGCCGCACACGCCGCCCGATGAAGCGGTGGCGCTCGCCGAACGGCTCCGGGCCCGGGTGGCGCTCTCGCCGCTCGAGCGCCAGCCCGGCGCCGCCATCGCCGCCACCGTCAGCCTCGGCACCGCCGGTACGACCTCGTTCCCGGTGCGCGCCGACCAGATGATCGAGCTGGCCGACGCCGCCTGCTACCTGGCCAAGCGAGGCGGCCGCAACCGCGTGGAGGACGGAACCCGGCTCGCCGTCGAGACTACTGAGCGGCCCGTCCTGGAACCGGCATGACTGCGCGTGATGTGCTGGCGCGCATTCGTGCCTCGTTCGATCGGCTGGGCGCGAAGCTGGAACCAGTCGCCCATCGTGTGGCAGACTCTCCGCAGGGACGCTGGGTCCGGACTCACTGGCTCGCTTCCGCCGTCATCGTCGTCCTCTTCGGCACGACCGTCACCGCCGGCTACGCTTTTTCCTGCGGCTTCCGCGGCTGCCCATCGACGGCCAGCATCCAGGCATTCCGGCCCCGTGAAGGGAGCAAGGTGCTCGACCGCTCGGGGAAGCTGGTCGGGCGTCTGGACTATGTCCGCCGCGTCAATGTCTCGCTCGACAGCACGCCCAAGCTGCTGCGCGAGGCGTTCATCGCAGTGGAAGACCGGCGCTTCTACCAGCATCATGGCGTGGACTGGCGCGGCGTCTTCCGTGCTGCGTTCCGGAACGCACGCGACCTCGGCGTCTCCGAGGGCTTCAGCACCATCACCATGCAGGTGGTGCGTAACGCCTTCCTGTCCGATATCGCACAGGAGCGGACACTCCGCCGCAAGCTGATTGAAGTGGTCCTGGCACGCCGTCTCGAGCACAGCCTCTCCAAGGACCAGATCCTCCAGCTCTACCTCAACGTCATTTACCTGGGCAGTGGCGTCTACGGCGTGGAAGCAGCAAGCCGGGATTTTTTTGGCAAGCACGTGGAGCAGCTGACGCTTCCCGAAATGGCCACGCTCGCGGCACTGCCGAAGGGACCCAGCGCCTACGATCCGCGCCGGCATCCCGACCGCGCCCGGGCACGCCGCAACCTGGTGCTCTCGCTGATGGCCCAGGAGGGCTACATCTCCGACTCGGCGGCCACGAAGGCCGAGGCCACGCCGCTCACTGTCGAGAAGAAGGGCTGGTACCCCAAGGCCGCCGAGGTCGATGCGCTCGATCCGGTGCGGATCATGGTGGACTCGCTGCTGGGCGATAGCGTGGATGCGTACGGTGACATCGTGGTCCACACCACGCTCGATGCGCAGGCACAGGCTGCGGCGGAGAAGGCGGTGAGACGCCACGCCGCGCTCATTGACCGGCAGGCAGAGGCCGGCACCGGCAGGAGCGAGGAAGACGTCGAGGGCGCGATGGTTGCCATCGATCCCGCCAACGGTGGAATCCTGGCGCTGGTGAATGGCAATCACTACGAGCGTGGCGGCTTCATGCGGGCACTCGATGCGCACCGCCAGCCGGGATCCGCGTTCAAGCCGTTTGTTTATGGCGCAGCGCTCGCCGAGGGATTCACCCCAGCCACGGTGCTGGATGATTCCCCGGTGGAGCTGGAGCTCGCCTCGGGTGAAACCTGGGAGCCGGGCAACTACGGCGGCGAATATTCCGGCCATCTGGCGATGCGGCGCGCCCTCATGCTCTCGGCCAATGCCGCGGCGGTGCGCATGGCGGACATGGCCGGCAGGCCCAACGTGATCACCTTCGCGCATCACCTCGGCATCACCAGTCCGTTGCCTGACGTCCCGTCGCTTGCGCTCGGTCCGGCCGAGGTGACGCCGCTGGAACTGGTGCGCGGCTACGCGCCGTTTGCCAATGGCGGGTTCCGGGTCACGCCACGCCTGGTCACCAGCATCGCCCAGCGCGACGGAAAGGTTATCTGGCAGGAAGATTCCACGGCGCGCCAGATCGCCCGGGTCATGGATCCGCGCGAGGCGTTCCAGCTCACCTCGATGCTCCGCGCAGTGGTGGACCATGGTACTGGCTTTGAGGTGCGCCGTGAGGGGATCCGGGGACCGATCGCCGGGAAGACGGGGACGACAAACGAAGGGCGCGATGTCTGGTTCGTGGGCTACACGCCGACGATGGTGGCCGGTTTCTGGTTCGGCTATGACACGCCGAAATCACTGGGCTACGGAGCGACCGGCGGCCATATGGCCGCCCCGGCGTTCGCCGATTTTTATCGCGATGGATGGCGTGGACGGGACACGACCGAGTGGGCGGTGCCATCCGGCATGGTGAGCCGGGTGATCGATTCCTACAACGGTGAGCTGGCCAATGAATACTGCCCGGTGACCAACCAGGAATGGTTCAAGGCGGGCACCGAACCCACCAGCATTTGCCAGGAACACAGCGGGTCATTCTGGGATGCCCTGGGCGAAATGGGCGGGGCGATCGGCAAGGCGTTCAAGAAGATTCTGGGATTCTAGAAGACGGGAAGACGGGAGGATGGGAAGTATTCATTCCTCCCGATCTTCCCGTCTTCCCGTCTTCCCGCCTTCCCGCCTTCCCGTCTCTTCTACTTCGCTCTCTCCAGATACTGCCCCGACCGCGGGTCCACCTTCACGCGTGAGCCTTCTTCCACGAATTCCGGCACCGTGATGGTCACCCCGTTGCTCAGCTTGGCCGGCTTGCCGCTCGAAGACTTGGTGGCGCCCTTCATCGGCGGATTGGTTTCGACTACGTCCAGCTCCATCACCGCCGGCAGGCTGATGCCGATGGGCTTCCCCTCCAGCCACTCGGCCTGAAAGACCATCTCCGGCTCCATCCACGGCGCCGCATCGCCCACGATTTCGTCATCCAAAGTGTACTGATCGTAGGTGGAGGCGTCCATCACGTGGGTGCCGTTGGCATCACGATACAGGACCTGCAGTTCCTTGGTGTCGAGCCGGGCCGTCTCCACATTTTCGGTGGACGAGAACCGGGTGTCGAAGGTGTTGCCCGACACAAGGTTACGCATGCGTACCTGGACGAACGCGCGCAGGTTGCCGGGAGTGCGGTGCTGGAAATCAAGCACTCGGCACGGTGCGCCATCGACTATCACGACATGGCCCTTGCGGATTTCTGATGCCTTCATGCGAGCGGAGCTCCGGTGGAGAGGTACAGTGTCGGGAGAAGATAGACGGGAAGACGGGAAGGCGGGAGGACGGGAAGATCTGGAGGAATGAGCATCTCCCGTCTTCCCGTCTTCCCGTCTTCCCGACTATCATCCAGCCATGCCTACCCATACCGAAGAACACAAGGTCTCAGGCGAAGGCCTGGTGGCCAAGGTCAAGGAACTGGTTCGCGAAGGAAACGTGCGACGGGTGCGCGTGAAGAACGACGAGGGCCGGGTGCTGTTCGAGTTCCCACTTACGGTCGGTGTAGTTGGTGTTGCCCTGATGCCGGTCTGGGTGGCCCTCGGCGCCGTCGCCGCCCTGGCAGCGGATTATACGGTGGAAATTGAAAGAAAGGCGTAGGGCGTAGGGGCCCGGCTTGCCGGGCCCGGCAAGCCGGGCCCCTACGCTTTATCTCACCTTCCGCAGCAATCTCAATATCTCCGTGTACAGCCAGATCAGCGTCACCACCAGCGCGAAGGCCGCGTACCACTCGATCACTTCAGGTGCCTGGCCCACGTTGTGTTCAATGAAGTCGAAATCGAGCAGCAGGTTGAACGCTGCAAGAGCGACTACGAAAATGCTGAACCCGATCCCGATCACGCCCCCTTCATGCAGCATCGGGATGTAGACGCCGAACAGCTGGGCCACGAAGGCGATGATATAGAAGGCGAAGATCGCCAGCGTGCAGGAGACGACGATGGTCTTGAGCCTCTCGGTGACCTTGATGGCGCCGGTGCGATAGGCCACGAACATCACCGCGAGCGTGGCGACCGTGAGGGCGGCAGCCGCGATCGGCAGGCCCTTGTACTTCGGGTTCTGCGAAAGCACCAGCGTGAGGGCGCCGAGCACCAGTCCCTGGATCGCGGCGTAGACTGGACCGGTAGCCCGCGCCATCTGCGGATTGGCGGTCGTATACAGTAGCAGCCCGACACCAACCACGAAGCCGACGATGAAGAGGCCGTAGACCACTCCCGGACTCAGCCCGATCCCGGGCATCCCCTCCCAGACATATAGCATTCCGGCCGACATGATGGCGAGCAGGATGAAGGTCTTCCTCATCGTGCCGCCCAGGGTCATCACGGCACCATCCTCCGCCACTTCGACCCTGCTGAAGTTGGCCCGGGTGATTGCCGGATTGCGAGTGGCCATGGCGTAGCTCCGATGCTGGGTGAGAGCGGTGTTGGTCAACGGTCAACGGTCAACGGTCAACGGTCGACCGTCGACCGTCGCCCGTCGCCCGTCGCCCGTCGCCCGTCGCCCGTCGACCCTAAGATTACTCTCACTCCTTCCCCCGTCCACCCCTGCAACCTGTTGCACGACGTTCCAGCGCGCACGAGGTCTTGGGTTTCGCCAGACTCGGCCTCTGCCCCGCATCCGCCCCGTCCGTCCAGTCCGCCCCGTCCGCCTCATCCATCTCCCTGCCCTGCAAAGTTTTACAGTTCCCCGCGACATGCCCTCTATCGCCCTCCATTAGAGGCACGAAAATCGCCTTTGGCCGAGCCGGAAGGACCTGCCAGTTCGTTCGCCTGAATTCACCATGCAGCAACCGGATCGTGCCCATGTACCGAATCGAGCTCCGCCCCGGCCAGGAAGTCAGCTACCAGAGCTTTGACGAGTTCGC
>DASSHL010000396.1:0-4694 GCA_035692845.1 Gemmatimonadales bacterium | reverse complement strand
GCCGCCGCCGTGACCTCCTCGCTCGCGGCGGCGTGTTCGTTGGCGCTCTGTGCCACCTGCGCCGTCCGCAGGCCCAGCTCATCGGCAATCTCGCGGTTCTGCTGGGTCTCGCGTGAGACGGCGCTCGCCGCCTCGTGGACTTCTTCCACCGCCTTCGCAATCTCATCCAGCGCGTTGGCCGCGGCATGCGCCGTACCCTCGACGCCGGCCACCTTGGCCGATCCTACTTCCATGGTCTCCGACACATCACGGATCTGGCGCCGTATGAACTCCACCGTCTTGGTGACTTCTTCCGCGGCGCTGGCGCTGGAATCGGCGAGGCGGCGCACCTCTTCCGCCACCACGGCGAAGCCGCGTCCATGCTCACCCGCCCGGGCCGCTTCGATGGCCGCGTTCAACGCGAGCAGGTTGGTTTGCGACGAAATCTGCTTGATGAGGTCGATGAAATCGGTGATCGCCTCGCTCTGCCGGGCCAGTTCCTGCACCTGACGCGCCGACGTCTGTACCACCTCGCGCACGTCCAGCAGGGTTCGGCCGGCGTTCTCCACATCGCCGCGATGCTCGGCAGCAAGCGAGCGGATCCGGTCACCGAGGTGCACTACCCGCGAGGCCGCCTGCGCGTTGCTGGCTGAGGCTTCGCGCAGCGCCTCCAGCAGGGCGCCAGCGTGGTCCATGCCGCTTCGCTGCTGTTCCGCGCTCGTGGCCACGCGCACCATGGCGGTGGAGATTTCGCCGCTCGACGCCGCGAGCTCTTCGCTCATGGCGCTGAAGTCGGTGGCGCTCGCGGTTATCGTATTGGCTTCGCGGGTGACGGACCCGACCACCTCGCGCAGCTTGGCCCCCATGTTGTCCATTGCCCGGCCCAGCCGGTCGAGCTCGGTGGGCATCGCGCCGAGGGCGAGCGGCCGGAGGTCGCCGCCACCGAATCGGTCTGCCGCGCCGATGAGCCGCCGCAGGGGATTATCTACGGCGCGGATGGTGGCACTCGAGGCGCCGATCCCGATCAGCAGCACGGCGATGAACAGGAGCCAGAGCGCATTCCGGCGTCGGCCCGCCTGGTTCCGGAGGTCTTCGGCCTGCGCGCGCGCCCGCTCGCCTTGCGCGGTGGACAACCTCGTGACGTTGGTCAGCAGCGCGTTGCTCGGCTCTTCCGCCAGCGCGGCAGCGGCGCGTGCCTCGTCAATCTTCCCGACGTCGGCCAGCGCATGCGCGCGGGCATAGGCCACTTCCGCCTCTGCCTGCGACGTGGCCATCTGGTTGAGGGTCAGCTGGTCTTCGGTGGTGAGACCGGGCAGCTCGCGAAACTGTCGCTGGAAGTCGTAGGCGGAATCGCCGCTGGCGATGAATTCCTCGATATCGGCGGGATCGGGCCGGGCCAGGTACTGCTCGGCGGCGCGCACTTCGGCGGTCGCGGTGCCAACCAGCCCGGTCGAAAGCCGGCTGCCCTGGACGACCGCGCCGAGCTGCTGGTCAGCCGTCCGCCCGAGCGAGGTGATGGCATTCACGCCGATGACGGCGATCAGCAGCACCAGCAGGATCAGCAGCGCCATGGTCGCCGCGATGCGGCTCCGGAGACTCTGCAGCATGATCACTGGCCTCCCGCGAGCCGGAGCGCGCCGTTCCGGACCACGGCAACGTACACCTCTCGCGTGGGTACGTCGCCCAGCGAATCGAATGCAATGCGGCCGGTGACGCCGTCGTAGGGATGCTGGAGGTTGACGTCGAACAATCCATCGCGAATCTGGACCCGCGCGGTGCCATGATCGCGCATCACCCGCGCCAGGATGTGCAGCGCATCATAGGAGGCCGCGGCCGGCTGGTTGGGCAGTGGCTCATCGGGATAACGTGTCCGGTAGGCGGCCACAAAGCGCTGGTTGGCTGCTGTCTCGAGCTGGGGCAGGTACGCCAGCGTCTCGTAGACGCCCTCGGCCAGGTCACCCGACTGCTCGATGCCTTCCAGTCCGTCGGCGCCGAGGAGCGGCAGATTGACGCCGCGCGCATGCGCCTGGCGCAGGATGGCCTCCGCTTCGCTCCGGTTGCCGGCATCGACGATGAACTGGCTGCCACCGTCGCGAACCATCCGGTCGAGATACACGCCCACGTCGGGCTCGGCGCCGAGATAGGGCGACTGGGCCATGATCTCTCCGCCGCGCCTGGTGAACTCGGCCGCAAAACGCTGCCGGACACCGCGCCCATACGGATCATTCAGGTAGAGCACCGTGCCACGGGACAATCCCAGCCGTTCGCGAATCCACCGGGCCAGCGCTTCACCGTGTTCCTTATCGCTGGGGCAGACACGGAAGGTCCATGGTCCCGCCTGCGAGACTTCGGGCGCGGACGACGATGGCGAGATCGCGACGACTGGATTGGTGCCGCCATTGTAGACTGGTGCCGCGGCCAGCGTGGTGCCCGAGAAGAGGTGGCCGATGACCGCCACGGCGTTGCTGGCATAAAGCGCTGCGGCAGCCACGACGGCCGAGTCTGCGCTACCGTAGTCATTGCGCTCGAGCAGCTCGATGGGCCGGCCGTTGACGCCGCCCGCCGCGTTGATCTCCTCGACGGCGAGCTCGGCTCCGAGCTTCATGGGCCGGCCCACGGGGTCATCGAACGCGCCAGCGAGTCCAACGGTAATCGGCTTGGAGCTGTTGCAGGCCGCGAGCGCACACAGCGCCAAGGCCGGCAGAAGACGGCAAAACTGGGGCACTCAAGCTCTCCGCAAGCGGGCGAAGGTCGCCGCGCCGTGGATGGGACGGGGGAATCTGTCCACTAGGTTAGGGAAAGAGGCGTCAAAAAAAAAGAGGCCACCTTGCGGTGGCCTCCATAGCGGTCGCACTCAGCCGCCCTGCGGCCTGCTCCTGCCCCAGGCGTCCAGCACGCGGCCGTCGACGAGGCTCACCGACGCCACGCGCTCACCGCCACCCACGCGCCAGGTGAGCCGCATCATTCGTCCCTGCCGCACCCACTGCATCATCCACTGCGGACCCTGGACTTCGGCGCCCACTCGGCCGTAGGCATGCTCGAGGGCGTCACGCCAGCCGTCGAGCTGGTCGGGACCCACATCGGAGGAGAGCGTCAGCACGGCGGCCATCGAGTCGATGGCGGAAAGCCACACCTTGACGTTGCTGCCGCGCACCGGGTCGGGGACCGTGCCCCGGCACTCCATGACGCGGCGATCGCGGCGTGCACGGTCGCACCGAAGCGACGAACCTCCGAGCGTCTGCATGCGCGCGGCGATGTCGGCGAGCGGGTCGCCGGCGTGGAAGCCCAAGAACTGGAGTGCGCTGGTGTCGGGTGCAATCTCCTGCGCCCGGGCAGTGGTGGTGTCAGCGGTCAGGACAGCGAGAACGGCCAGCGCCGAGGCAATGGCGAGCTGGGAGAGCAGGCGACGTGGGTGCATCTAGGCATCCAGGCAAAGGTCGGGCAATGATACCGCAAGAAGAACACCGCGGGGCGCTGGTAGGGTCACGGCATGCCGTGCCCCTACTGGCGCCCCGCGGTGCGGCGCGCAATGGCGCGGAGATCAGGCCTTTCTGACGTTGGCCGCCTGCAGCCCCTTGGGGCCCTCGACAATGTCGAACTCGACCTGGTCACCTTCGGAGAGGGACCGGAAGCCGTCCATCGTGATAGCGGTGTGGTGAACGAAGACGTCCTTGCCGCCTTCCTGCGCGATGAACCCGAAGCCCTTCGCGTCATTGAACCACTTTACCGTGCCCTTCGCCATTGCGGAAAACCTCTGCTGTGGGGGGCTATAGGCCCCGGTCAGACTCCTGGCCCGGGTGGCCAGGTAATAAAAAGACCGTCGGAACGACTGTCCGGACGGCCGCCGTGCATGATGCAATCAGGAATAGAAGAGGGCCTGCAGTCTCATATTCTAAGCTGTGGCGCGATTTCCGAGTTGTCAATATGGGGCTTGGGGCGTGGGGCGTGGGGCATGAGACGACCCGTGACCCGTGACCCGCGACTCGTGACCCTCGACCCCTAGCCTCTCAGCACCATCTGCCCATGCCGCGTCTCATGGGCCAGCAGCCAGCGCTTGCGGTTGAGCCCGCCACCGTAGCCCACCAGTGCGCCGCGCGCGCCCACGACCCGGTGGCAGGGCACCAGGATAGCCAACTGGTTGGCGCCCACCATCTGGCCCACGATCCGCGGGTGCAATCCCGTGACCCGGGCAATATCGCCGTAGGTGCGAGTGTCCCCGAAGGGAATGCGGCACATCTCCCGGGTCACCGCCACCTGGGCTTCGGAGAGGCCGAACCAGCGCTCGAGATGGGAGGGGAAGCGAAAGCGCTTGAGCCGGCCGGCGAAATAGGCGTCCAGCGCCGCGGCGGTTCGGGTGCATGAGCCCTCCTGCACCCGGATGTCGGGAGCGGCACCCCGCACCCGCACCTGCCAGTGGAGCCGCCCCGAGCGCCCGGGAAAGCCGACGGCCAAGGGGCCCTCCGGACCTTCCACCAGGCTCAATGGCCCGATTGGGGAGGCGTAGGTGGCGGTGGTGAGCGTGAGGGACACGATTCAAGATGTCGGGAAGACGGGAAGACGGGAAGACGGGAAGACGGGAAGGCGGGAAGGCGGGAAGGCGGGAAGATCTGGAGGGATGAGCACTTCCCGTCCTCCCGCCTTCCCGTCCTCCCGCCTATCTTTCCGCCATGCCCACACCATCAACGCTGGTCATTCGCTCCTTCGCGGACCGGTCC
>DASSHL010000395.1:0-3398 GCA_035692845.1 Gemmatimonadales bacterium | reverse complement strand
ATGAGCAAGAAGATCGTGCGCGAGGCCATCTGGATGGTCTGGTCGCTGCGGTTCCGTTCCATGATCGGGAGGCTCTAATGGAGCGGGAGACCGGGGCCGGCGTGCCGTTCTTCAAGATGACCGGATCAGGCAACGACTTCGTGTTCCTGGACGGCCGGACGGAGTCCGTGGAAGGCTGGTCCGCATCCCGAATTGTGGCTGCCTGCGACCGGCGGACCGGGGTCGGCGCCGATGGCCTCGCGATCCTGGCCCCGGAAGGCGCGCACGGCGTGCGAATGCACTTCTTCAATGCCGACGGCGGCCGGGCCGAGATGTGCGGCAATGCGGCGCTCTGCAGCACTCGGCTGGCCGCCCGCCTGGGGCTGGCGCGACCGGAGCGGATGCACCTGCTGACCGATGCAGGAACGTTGGAGACCCGCTGCATTGGCCCTGGGGACATGGCGGAAATCCGCCTCCCGGACGGTGTGAAGCCCGCCGACGCCGGCGATATCAGGGCGGAGCCGGGAGAGCTCTGGATGACGTTCGCCCGGGTGGGAGTGCCGCACCTCGTGATCCGGGTCCGGGACATCGATGAGGTGGACCTCCTCCGCCGTGGCGCGGAACTCAGGCGGCATCCGCAGCTCGGGCCGGCAGGAGCCAATGCCAACTTTGTGAGTCCTCCCCGAGCTGCGGGCGACCCGTGGCGGATCCGGACCTACGAGCGGGGGGTGGAGGGGGAGACGCTCGCCTGCGGGACTGGGACGGCGGCCAGCGCGCTTGCGCTGGCGAGCCGGGGCGAGGCGTCACTTCCCGTGCCCTTCGTGAGCCGCGGCGGCGCGCCCTTGGCCGTTGCTGCCGTGCTCGGCCCGGACGGCGAGGCCCGGGACCTGTGGCTTACCGGACAGGGGCGGCTGGTGTTCGAGGGGGTCTGGCACGAGGGCTGAGGACAGGGACCTCGAAAGCACTTCAGCTCACCAAAGCACGGAATCCACGAAACCACGAAGCATGTCCGGCAGGCATCCAGGCCCTGGTAGCGCCTGGGAATCGCGCCACGCGCCTCCTCATCCAAAACTTGAGCCATGAAACGCGACTGGCGACACTGTCGCTGAGCGCGAGATCCGCCCGGCTCCGACGACCTAGCCGCGGTAAGAGCTGCGTCGGCAGCTGCGCGGCGCAGTTCTCCCGACCGGAACTCCCTTCATCAGTGCGGCCAGCGGGGAGCCAGGAAACCACGGGTTTCCCACACTTATCCCCACGGCTACTTAACATAACATCTCTTATACGACATCTGGCAGAATGCGCAGCGTACCGACACTGTGACCGCTCCAGGCCGGAATTCGGCCCCCTCTGTTCGGTCACCGCTCATCGGGCACAGGTCGAAGTAGCGGCACACGGGTGTCGGGTCGCGAGTCATGAGCCGGACATGTATCGTGCCGCGTCGTAACGCCCGCGTCCTTTGTGCCGACGTGACCTTCCCGCTGCCCGGTCGGTCCAGGCCCGGCCGGCCTTTGGCTTGACGGCACCCGGGGTCCGCTGGCCCTCAGGCCTCAGGCTTCATTCCGGCGTGTCTTTCGTGCTTTCATGGCTTGCGTGCTTACGTGATGCCGAAAAGCCCGCCAGAGCGCAGGCTCCAGCGGGCTTCAAGTATTTTCGAGGATGGTTCGAGTGCTACCTGAGGTTGCTCAGCCGCCCGGCTGTGGGGCGCCCGCTGCCATCTGTCCCTTGGTCAGCTCCGCCAGCCGCACGGTCGCCTCGGTCTTGCTCGGCGTGTCGGCATAGTCGGCCAGCACCGTGGCGTATGCCTTCCGGGCCTCGTCCAGCTTCCCGGCGTTCCGGTAGGCACGACCGGCGTCGACCAGGTACTCGGCCTTCAGGTACTTGATGTCGGTGGCGGCGGCCGCCTTCTCGTACGCCTCGGCGGCCTCGCCCGGCTGGCCGGCCATCTCGAGCCCCGACCCCAGCATGCCCTGGGCAGGCGGCACGAACTTGGGAGGCGGGTTCTTGGCCAGGAAGTCGCGCAGGCTCACCACGGCCAGGTCGGTCTGGCCGTTGATGAGACGGACCTGGTTGAGGGAGATCTGGGCATTGACGGCGGCGTCGGTGCCGCTGTACGTGTCGATCAGCTTCTGCAGCTCGGACGCAGCCAGCGGCAGGTTGCCCTGCTCCGCGGCCGCGCGGGCCCGAATCAGCTCACGGTTGGCGAATGCCTCTTTCCGCTTCGCGCTGGTCGTGAACATCCACACCACAAGCGCCACCAGTGCCAGCGCCACCCCGAGGATGATCAACGCCTTCTGGTTGACCTGGCGGCCGGGTATCGGGCGCGGCAGGGGTGCCGTGTGGGGCGCGCCCTCCGGCGGCTGCGCTGATGTGGACTTCTCCGGCTCGCTGGTCTTCATGCCTGCTCACTGAAAAATGATGGTCGCGAAAAAATCATGATCGTCGCCCCGGGCCCTTACGATGCCCCCGGGGCGACTCGAACGCCCGGCCAACGGTTTAGGAAACCGCTGCTCTATCCATCTGAGCTACGGGGGCAAAGCTCGGAAAACTACCCGTCCGGAGCGCGCAAAGTCAACGTGGAGACGACGCCTGACGCCTGGCGCCAGGCGGCTAACGCCTGCGAATATCAAAGTCCGTAAATGGCTCCTGCCCGGCCAGATCCTCCGACGAAACGTCGCTGACATTCGCGAGGTCGGGTCCCCTTCTCAGTGCTTCCTCCAGCCGGGCCAGGGCCGCATCCGCGCCGCTGGCCACGACTTCAACCGTGCCATCCGGGCAGTTTCGCGTAAATCCGCCGAGGCCCAGCCGACGCGCCTGCTGCAGGACAAACCAGCGAAAGCCGACTCCCTGCACCCGGCCGGTCACGACGAAGCGCCGCGTTGTCACGCTGGCTCACGGCCCCTGCCCCGCAGGAACTCCACGACAACCGGTACGACCGATAGCGCGATGATGGCGAGGATGACGAGAGTGAAGTTCGACCGCACCGCGGGGATGTTGCCGAAGAAGTATCCACCCAGCACAAAGAGCGACACCCAGAGCACTGCCCCGGCCACGTTGTACGCCAGGAAGCGCGGATAGTGCATGCGCCCCACCCCGGCCACGAAGGGAGCGAACGTCCGGATGATGGGAATGAAGCGCGCGAGGACGATCGTCTTGCCGCCGTGCCGCGCATAGAAGGCGCGGGTGCGCTCGAGGTGCTCCTGCTTGAGGAAGCGCACCCGTCCGCTGAAGGCACGTTCACCGACGCGCGCGCCGATCCAATAGTTCACCGAGTCGCCGATGACCGCGGCCGCGATGAGCAGCACCAGCAGCAGCAGGAGGTCGAACGAGCCCAGTGCGGCAAAGGTGCCGGCCGCAAAGAGCAGCGAATCGCCCGGGAGGAAGGGTGTCACCACCAGGCCGGTTTCGGCGAAGATGATGAG
>DASSHL010000394.1:0-2335 GCA_035692845.1 Gemmatimonadales bacterium | reverse complement strand
GGTCGTCGGTGAGGGCCTTCGTCACCGCATCGCTGCCCCAGGCGAGGGTGGACTCGCCAAGCAGCACAGGAGCCTGCGGGAAGTGGTGACGCGCCCATCGCCGGAACGCTACCTCCCGCTGATGCGCCGGCCATTCAGAGGAATGCACGCCGAGGAAGGCCAGCCGGGTCCGCCCCTCGGCGGTCAGGTGAGCCAGCACCTGGCCGATCGCGTCAACGTGATCCACGCCGACGTGATCGACCTTGGAGGTGCAGCTTCTGTCGAGCTGCACCACGGGCAGCGATTCCGCCAGACGCAGTATCGTCTTACGGCTGCGGATCCGGTCGCACGGGCTGATCAGCAGGGCATCGACTCGCCGGGCGACCAGCAGCTCAGTGACCTCGCGCTCCACGGCCGGATCGTCCTGGGCGTCCGAGAGCACCATCGACCACGATGACCGCCGGCCCGCCGCCTCCACGGCCTGGATGAGTGCGGGGAAGAAGGGGTTTGTGATGTTCGGCACGACCAGGCCGAGGCTGGCCGTGGACTGCACCCGCAGCGCCCGGCCAATCGGGTCGATGTGATAGTTGAGCGCCTTGGCCGCCGCCATCACGGCATCGCGCGTCCACGGGCTGATCCGCGAATGCGGCCTTCCGTTGAGCACTCGCGAGACAGTCGCGATGGAGACGCCAGCTTTTTCTGCGACATCATTCATCGTCACTCGCCTGACGGACATAGTCAGCTACCCCGAGGCCTGGAAGGGTCCAGGATGCTTGTTCCTGGGCCATATATCATTTCGCCGCACGGCATGTGGCAAGACTCTCCATTTCCCGGCATCAGCAGGACTTGGTACTACCCGGAGTAGGATAGGACTGGCATGCCCCGCACGCCTGGAACGAAGCTGAACAGCGCCCCGGCGTCAGGCTCTGCGCTCTCGCCCAGCCCGTTCCTCGATGTGGTTATGAAGAGCACGTCACCTTTCAGCCCGCCGAACGCGCAGGCGGTGACCTGGGCGGCAGGTACGGTTATCACTGCATCCAGTCGTCTGTCCGGCGTATAGCGCCGGACCTCGCCAGCCCGGAAGATCGCTATCCATAGCCCGCCTTCCTCATCTAGCGTGATGCCGTCAGGGAATCCGTCGCGCTCGTCGATGGTAATGACCCGGCGCCGACTGGTGAACGCGCCGTCATTTCCGTCGAAGTCGAAGGCGTCCACGCCCTGAGTGGCGCTATCGGCGTAATAGACAGTGTTACCGTCCGCCGACCACACGATGCCGTTGGATATGGTCACTCCTTTCAGCACAGTGTGCACGGAATAATCGGCGTCAAGCCGGTACAGCGTCCCAGCGCCCGGCGTCTCGTCATAGGCCAGCGTCCCGCAGTAAAAACGTCCCTGCGGGTCGCAGCCCCCCTCGTTCATCCGGATACCGCTGTCCGTAAATACTTCGGGCAGCGGACGCAGCGGGCCACCGATATCGGCACCGGCGCCCACGGCGTCGGATCCAGCATCGATCAGGCAGAAACCACGCTCAGTAGCGAGAACGCCGCCGCCCTCGCGGCGCGGCCGCCATGCCGCGGCGACATCGGCGACATGCGTGCGGGTCACATTGCCGGCGGCGTCCAGCCCGAGGAGGTCGCCCGCCAGCATGTCCACCCAGCGCAGCACGCCCGCCGCCGCGTCCCAGACCGGCCCTTCCCCGTGGAACGCCAGCGGTCCGGTTACTTGCTCCGCCCTGCTCATGGCTGGGCTACCCAGCGCGGATCGAGCCCGGCCCAGACCCGTTCGACATTCTGCACGGCGTTGCCGCAGCGACGACTCCAGCTTTCCCAGCTTGAGCCCGCACTGTGCGGGGTGACGACACACCGGGACGCGGCAGCGAGCGCCTTGCTCACGCCATTCGGCGGCTCCTGCGCCAGCGTGTCCAGCATGGCGGCACGGATTGTGCCGGAGGTCAGTGCGGCGAGCAGCGCGTCCTCATTCACCAAGTCACCGCGCGAGGTGTTCACCAAAATGCCATCCGCGCCGAGCGCCGCCAACTCGGCCGCGCCGATAATACCGCGAGTGGCGCTCGTCAAAGGCATGTGCAGGCTCACCACGTCCGAAGTCTCCAGCAGTTCCGGCAGCGGCAGAAACCGCACGCGCAGCTCCTCTTCCACCTGATTCGGCGCTCGAGCGACATCGTAGTATGACACCACGGCGCCAAACGCATTCAGCCGCTTGGCGACCTCGCGGCCGATGTGACCAAGTCCGGCTAGCCCTACCTTGCGCCCGGACAGCTCGCCGACTGGTAATCATCGACGTGGTGGAGTCTTTCGCACCCCGGATTCCGGGGACGTGGGACAGCTCCACAACCGAC
>DASSHL010000393.1:0-3206 GCA_035692845.1 Gemmatimonadales bacterium | reverse complement strand
CCGTCAATCGGCCCGAAATACCGGAAGCCGAGTTCCTCGAAGAGCATGCCGGGCGACCAGAGATTCTTGACGCTCTCCTCCACGGTCCGCGCAAAGTCCACCACCTTCTCGCCGAACACGTCGCCCAACTTGAAGGTCACGTTCTTGACGGCTTCCCGGACGGCGTTGGTGCGGGGGCTGGAGACCACCCGTCCCAGCATCTTGCTGATCGCGCCGACGTTGGGCGAGATGGACATACCGTTGTCGTTGAGGATCACGATGAGATCGCGATCCGAGTGGCCGGCGTTGTTGAGCCCCTCATATGACAGCCCGCAGGTGAGGGCGCCATCACCCAGCACGGCCACGACCTTGTTGCTGCCGCCCAGGAGGTCGCGCGCGGTGGCCATGCCCAGTGCCGCACTCACCGCGGTGCCGGCGTGGCCTGCACCGAAGGCGTCATGCTCGCTCTCGGTGCGCTTCAGGAACCCGGAGATGCCGCCCTTCTGCCGCAGCGTCGGGAAGGCGTCATTGCGTCCCGTGAGCAGCTTCCAGGCATAGGCCTGGTGACCTACGTCCCAGACGATCTTGTCCTCCGGAAGCTGGAACTCGTGCAGCAGCGCGACGACCAGCTCGACCACGCCGAGACTGGCGCCGATGTGGCCACCGGTAAGCGAGCAGCAGCTGATCAGGCGCTCGCGAATTTCCTGGGAAAGCGCCGGGAGCTGACCGGGCGCGAGGGCGCGGACGTCAGCCGGTCCATTGATGGCGTCGAGCAGGCTCATGCTGGTGATCCTTCGGGAATCAGAACGGTCTCTCCACAATATAGCGGGCGAGGGCGCTCAAGGCCGGGGCGGCGCACTGCGCACCCGCGAGGCCCGCGATGGCGCGCTCGGCGAGCCGACGTGCCTCGCTCCGCGCCCCATCCACGCCCAGGACGCTCACGTAGGTGGATTTCTGGAGCAGCCGGTCGAGCCCGGCGGTCTTGCCCAGCACTTCGCTGGATGCGGTGGAATCGAGCACGTCGTCTGCCACCTGGAACGCCAGCCCGATGTCCGCGCCGAACGCCGCGATGCGCCGGACCATCGTGTCGCTGGCACCGGCTGCGAGCGCGCCCAGCTCGCAGGAGGCCTGGATCAGTGCTCCGGTCTTTCCGCGATGCACGGCCACCAGCGCATCAAGACCCAGCGCCTGCTGTTCCGCCTCGAGATCGAGCCACTGGCCCCCGACCATTCCCTCGACACCACTGGCCGCGAAGAGTACCTCAGCCATCCGGCCCAGTCGGTTCGCGTCGAGGCGGAGCAGTTCGGCGGCGTGCGCCAGTACTTCCGCGGCCACCGGCACCATGAGGAACCCGGCGCGCGTCGCCACCTCGACGCTGAAGGCTCGGTGCGTGGTCGGGCGTCCGCGACGAAGGTCGTCGTTGTCCATGCAGGGGAGATCGTCGTGCACCAGCGAGTAGGCATGCACGATTTCCACCGCGGCAGCGACCTCATCGATAGCGTCCGACCCGCCACCGCAGGCCAGATAGGATGCGCGCACAAGGGCGGCGCGCACGCGCTTGCCGGGGCTCGCGATGGCGTAGGCCATCGCATCGCCCTCGGCGCCCCGGCGCCGGGCCGCGAGGCGCCCGGCCCAGTCGGCGAGGCGCTCATCCACCCGGCGTCGCACCTCCTCGAGGAGGTCGCCGGCGGAATCCCGATCAGGAGCTGAAATCACTGATGCTTAGTTCGCCGTCGGCCTGTTCCAGCACCTGCTGGACGCGCGCCTCCGCGCTGGTGAGCCGCTCGCGCGCGGCACGGAGGTGCTTCACGCCTTCCTCGAAGAGCGCCAGCGCCTCATCCAGCTCGACATCGTCCTGCTCCAGCCGGCGCACCAGCGCTTCCAGCCTGGCGAGGTCATCCGCCAGTGTGGGTTCGGCTACCATCTTGCGCTTGCTCATGAATCCCCCTGCTCCACTCGTGCCTGAACCTGGCCGTTGGCGAGGCGCAGTCGAAAGGCCAGTCCTGCCGGAAAGTCGTCCACCGCACGCAGCACGCGGCCCTCACTGTCCTGCGCGACCGCGTAGCCACGCTCCAGCACGCGAAGCGGCGAGAGTGCATCGAGCTGGGCTGCGAGTCGTTCGAGCTGGTGCTGGCGGCGCTCCAGCAGCTGTTCGAGCGCCATCCGCGAACGGTCGCCGCACCGCGCGAGGCGCTCTTCCGCGAGGCCGGTGCGACGCCGCAGCCCGTGCGAGAGCCGCACCGCGAGCTCCCGCAGGCCGCGCATCACCTCCCGACAGTCGGGTACAGCTGCTTCGGCGGCCGCCGACGGCGTGGCAGCGCGGTGATCGGCGACGAGATCCGACAGCGATACGTCAGTCTCATGGCCGACAGCGGAAATCGTGGGGACGCAGACATCGGCGAGCGCCCGGCACACCTGCTCGGAATTGAACCCGGCCAGGTCGTCGCGCGCACCACCGCCCCGGCCGATGATGCAGAGATCGATGCCCGGCAGCCGATTGACCAGCTTGAGCGCCCGGGCGAGCGCGGCCGGCGCACCCTCGCCCTGCACCTTGGCTCCCACCACCAGCAGGCGCGCACAGGGCCAGCGCCGGCGGGTCACGGTGATGATGTCCCGGAGTGCCGCGCCGTCGGTGCTCGTCACCACGGCGATGGTCTCGGCGTAGCGCGGCAATGGCCGCTTCCGCTCGGGCGCCAGCAGGCCGTCGGCCTTGAGGAGTGCGCGCACGCGCTCCAGCTCCCGGTGCGCGGCGCCGAGATCGGCGGTCGGCAGCAGCGCCGAGGCGGTGAAGCGGAATTCTCCCTTCTCCTCCCAGTAGGACGCGCGTCCCAGCACGAAGACTTCCATGCCGGCCTGGGGCCGCAGCGTAAGCCGGCGGGCGTCGTTCTTCCACATCACGCACCGCATCTGGCTCCGGGCGTCACGCAGCGTGAAGTAGTGATGGCCGCTGGAGTACGCCTTGTACTCGGATATCTCCGCCCGGACCCAGAGACTGCGAGCCGTCCGCTGGATGGCGCGCCCGACTTCCGCCGTCACGTCGGAGACAGTGAAGACTTCTTCCGCCGTAGCGGCAATGTCGAAGGTGAGTGGGAGGGTCATCGGGAGCTCGGGACTCGAGACGCGGGACTCGGACGCGATGGGCGCTGGACAGCGCGGGCCACGGCCCGG
This sequence comes from Gemmatimonadales bacterium, assembly GCA_035692845.1. Classification (GTDB taxonomy): domain Bacteria; phylum Gemmatimonadota; class Gemmatimonadetes; order Gemmatimonadales; family GWC2-71-9; genus CAMLHP01. The sequence continues at coordinate 59 of DASSHL010000393.1, read as the reverse complement.
CCTACCGAGTCTCGCGTCCCACGTCTCGCGTCCGCTGTTCACACGCTTGCACGGTGTTC
>DASSHL010000392.1:0-4216 GCA_035692845.1 Gemmatimonadales bacterium | reverse complement strand
CGCATGGAGCCGTTCTTCTTCCTGCAGCAGTGAGCCGGTTCCGGTCGGCTCAGGATCCCGCGCTGGAGGCTGTTCCGACTCCTGCCTGGCCGATTCCGGCTGTGCCTTGTATTCACCAGTTGCAAACGCGAAATACGGATGGTGCTCGAGCGGAAGCCACTGCTTGGTCCGGCGGTGGAAGATGGCCGCATCATGCTGCACCTCACCGCGCTGCACAGCGGCGGCGAGATCGTCGATGGTGGCGAATGTGCGTTCCTCGCCCGAGGCGAGCCGGATCAGGTACACGGGACGGGGCCGTTGCTGGGGGTGTAGAGAGGATAATACAGGATGGGCGGGATGGGCGGGATGGGCAGGGGTGGCAGGTGGTCCCGGATCGCAGGGATGTTTGTCATTGCTTCGGCCGCGGCGCGGCCTCGCAATGACACGTCGACCGTCGACTGTTGACCGTTGACCGCCTGCCCATCTTGCCCATCCCGCCCATCCTGCGCACGTTCCCACCCATGCGACTGAATCCGTTCCGGGCCCTGCGGCCCGATCCGCAGTATGTCAGCGAAGTGGCTGCAGTGCCCTATGACGTGGTGGACCGCGAGGAGGCGGCCCAGCTCGCCGAGGGCAAGCCACGAAGCTTCCTGCACGTCGGCCGGTCCGACATCGACCTTCCGCCCGACACCGATCCGCATGACGATCGTGTCTACGCCGGCGCGCGCGCCGCGCTGGACCGCTTCCTGGCGGACGGCACGCTGGTGCGCGAAGACGAACCGTCGCTCTATCTGTACCGCCTGATCCGGAATGGCCGTCCGCAGACCGGCATTGTCGGCTGCGTTCACGTGGACGACTACGAGCACGATGTCATCCGCAAGCACGAGAAGACCCGGAAGGACAAGGAAGACGACCGCACTCGGCACGTGCTCACGCTCGACGCCAACGCCGAGCCGGTCTTTCTCGCCTTTCCTCATCGGGAGGAATTCGAGCGGCTGGCGGAACAGGTGACCCGAGCGACACCACTTTATGACTTCACCGCGGACGACGGCGTGCGCCACATCGTCTGGCGGATCGAGGACACCCATCCGTGGGTCTCGCTCTTCGGCACCATCCCGGTTGCCTACGTGGCCGACGGACATCATCGCTCTGCGAGCGCGTGGCGCGCGGGCAAGGAGCGCCGCGCTGCCAACCCGGGGCATCACGGCGCTGAGGAGTACAACTGGTTCCTGGCCGTCCTTTTTCCCGCGGACCAGCTGGAGATCCTCCCCTACAACCGGATCGTGGCTGACCTCAAGGGCCTTTCAGCCGAGCAGTTCGTCGAGCGGCTCTCGGCGATCGGCGAGGTCACGCCGCTCGATGCCGCGCCGTCGCCGGTCGCCGGTTCGCTTGGCGTCTTCGTGGGGAATCGCTGGTATCTACTCCGCATCCCGCCTGATTCGATTGACGCGAGGGACCCGATCGCGTCGCTGGACGTGAGCCTCCTGCACGAGCGCGTGCTCGGCCCGCTGCTCGGCATCGGCGACCCGCGCACCGATCCCCGGGTGGATTTCGTGGGCGGTGGGCGCGGCACTGAGGAGCTGGAGCGAAGGGTCAGGAGCGGAAAATCGGCCGCCGGCTTCCTGCTTCACCCGACCAGCATGGAACAGCTGATAGCCGTCTCCGACGCCGGCGAAGTCATGCCACCCAAGAGCACCTGGTTCGAGCCGAAGTTGCGCAGTGGGCTGTTTGTGCATGAGTTGAGCTGAGGGCTGAGAGCTGAGAGCTGAAGGCAGAAGGCTGAAAGCGGAAGGCTGAAAGCATGTACGGAAGGGATTATCTTCCTTCAGCCTTTAGCCTTTAGCCTATAGCCTCCAGCCCCTTCAATGAAACTCCTCATCGCCGACAAATTCGAACGGGTGGGCGTGGACGGCCTCAAGGAACTGGGCTGCTCCATCGTCCATCAGCCTGACCTCACCGCCGAGCAGATTCCCGCCGCCATGGCCGAGGTGGATCCTGGTGTCCTGATTGTCCGAGGCACCAAGGTCTCAGCCGACGCGATCAAGGCAGGAAAGAGCCTGGGCCTCATCATTCGCGCCGGCGCGGGCATCGACACGATCGATGTCGCGGCGGCGTCGGCGCATGGGGTCTTCGTCGCCAATTGCCCGGGAAAGAATTCGGTGGCCGTGGCGGAGCTGGTCCTGGGGCTGCTGCTCAGCTGTGACCGCCGCATTCCCGACCAGGTGGCCGACATCCGCCAGGGCGCATGGAAGAAGGGCGAATACTCCAAGGCGCGCGGACTCCACGGCCGCACGCTGGGCATCGTGGGGCTGGGGCAGATCGGGCGTGAAGTGGCGAAGCGGGCGCGGGCGTTCGGGATGCCGGTGGCGGCCTGGTCGCGGAACCTCACCGTGGAGATGGCCGAGGACCTGGGCGTCACCTACTGCGACTCGCCCATCGAGGTGGCTCGGCTCAGCGACGCGGTGAGCGTGAACGTGGCCGCCACCGCCGACACCAGGGGCATGATCAACGCCGAGTTCTTTGCTGCCATGCATCCGGGCTCGTACTTCATCAATACCTCGCGCGGGTCGGTGGTGGACGAAGCGGCGCTGCTTGACGCGGTGCGCACGCGAGGCATTCGCGCCGGGCTCGATGTGTTCCAGCAGGAGCCGGCCGGCAGCAGCGGCACGGCGGAGAATCCGCTGGTGCAGGAGCCGGGCGTGTATGTCACCCATCACGTCGGCGCCTCCACCGAGCAGGCGCAGGTGGCCATTGCACATGAAGTGATCCGCATCGTGGCGGGGTTCGTCGAGAACGGCAGTGTGGCCCATTGCGTCAACCGGCAGGCGCGGAGCACGGCTACGCACGTGCTGTCGGTGCGACACAAGAACCGGCCCGGCGTGCTGGCGCACGTCTTCGACGTGCTGGCCAACCGCGGGATCAATGTCGAGGAAGTCGAGAACATCATCTATCATGGGGCGCAGGCCACGCTGGCGCGCATCCACCTGGACACCAAGCCGGACCAGGCGGCCATGGACGCGATTGCCAGCGGCAACGCGGACGTGATCAAGGTGGACCTGACGCGCCTGGACGACGGCGCGTGACAACAGGATGACTGGCATGAGCGAGCGGATCTTCAATTTCAGTGCGGGCCCGGCGGTGCTGCCGGAGAGCGTGCTCAAGAATGCACAGCGGGACATCTGGAACGTGCGCGACAGCGGCATCGGCATCATGGAGCACAGCCACCGCGGCAAGGTGTTTGATGCCATCATCAACGAGGCGGAAGCGAATTGCCGCGAGCTGGCGGGCATCTCCGACGACTACCATGTGCTTTTCCTGCAGGGCGGCGCGTCGCTCCAGTTCGCGATGGTGCCCATGAATTTCCTGCCGAAGGGTGGCACTGCCGACTATCTGGTGACCGGCGTCTGGGCGGAAAAGGCGGTGAAAGAGGCGCAGATGCTGGGGACGGTGCACGAGGCGGCATCGAGCGCCGATCGCCAGCATTGCTACATTCCCGGTGCCAGTGCCATCCGCTACTCCGACAAGCCGGCCTACGTCCACTTCACGTCCAACAACACCATCTACGGCACACAGTGGAAGGGTGAACCGGCGCCGCCGGCCGGCGTGCCGCTCATTTGCGACGCCTCCAGTGACATCTACAGCCGTCCGGTCGACGTGAGCAGGTACGGGATGATCTACGCCGGCGCGCAGAAGAACCTGGGGCCGTCAGGTGTCGTGCTGGTCATCATCCGGAAGGACCTCGTTGACGCCGGTAGCTCCGAGCTCCCCACGATGCTGCAGTACCGCACCGCGGCCAAGGCCAAGTCGCTCTACAACACGCCACCCACCTTCGGCATCTACGTGATGGGCGAAGTGTTCAAGTGGATCAAGGATGGCGGCGGCCTCAAGGCCATGGCCGAGCACAACAGCGCCAAGGCCGCGCTGCTCTATGATTTCCTCGACAACAGCAGCTTCTATCATGGTACGGCCGACAAGGACAGTCGCTCGCTCATGAACGTCTGCTTCCGGTCGCCCAGCGCGGAGCTTGATACGGCGTTCCTGGAAGGGGCAGGGAAGCGGAAGCTGAGCGGCCTCAAGGGGCATCGGTCGGTGGGTGGCATGCGGGCCAGCATCTACAACGCGATGCCGCGCGCTGGGGTCGAGGCGCTGGTGACCTACATGAAGGACTTCGAGAAGCAGCAGCGCTGACCATGGCGCCCGACGGACTTGTTTCGACCGAATGGCTGGCGGCCCGGCT
>DASSHL010000391.1:0-2324 GCA_035692845.1 Gemmatimonadales bacterium | reverse complement strand
TTACGAGACGGGGCCGTTCGCCGGTGATCCGCACGGACGTGAACTCATCGGTTACGTGCCGTGGCAGTTCAACCTGCCTGATTCAGGGTATGAAGCAGCTTGGCGCGTGCTGATGGACACGGCGGGCTTCGCTGCGCCGTTTGGTCCCACCACCGTGGAGCAGCACGATCCACAATTCATGGTCTCGGATGTCTGCTGCGTCTGGAGCGGCAACGCCTGGCCGTATGCCACCAGCCAGACGCTCACGGCAATGGCCAACCTGCTCAACAACTACCACCAGTCGGTGGTCAGCAAGACGGATTACTTCCGGCTGCTCAAGCGCTTCACGCTCGACCAGCGGAAGGATGGACGGCCCTACATCGCCGAGGCCGCGAACCCCTTTACCGGATCATGGAAGGGGCATGACACCTACTATCACAGCGAGCACTATTTCCACTCGAGCTACGTGGATCTGATCATCACGGGCCTCGTGGGTCTCCGGCCCCGCGCAGACGACTCGTTGGAGGTGAATCCCCTTGCTCCGGGTAAGTGGGACTGGTTTGCACTGGACAACGTGCGCTACCGCGGGCGCGACGTGATGATCGTGTGGGACCGGAACGGCACCCACTATGGCCGCGGCGCCGGGCTCTCGCTCTACGTGAATGGAAGGCGAGTGGCGCGTGCCGACTCGCTGGGTCGGCTGATGGCTGCGATGGGGCCTGCTCCCGCACTGCCGCCGCTCGACCGCCCGGTCAATTTCGCGGTCAACAACGGGCGCGGCGCATTTCCTTCTATTACGGCATCGTACAGCGCACCCGCCACGCCGCCTCACTATCTCATCGACGGCAATATCTGGTATCATGAGTTGCCGCCCAACCGGTGGACCGATGAGGGATCGGGACTTCCCGCCGCCAGTATCACGCTTGATTTCGGTGTGCCGCGGCCGCTGGAGCGGATAGCGCTCTATTTTCTCGACGACAGCACGGCGATCGCGGCCCCATCAGCTTATGCACTCCAGTGGTGGCATGACGGCACGTGGGATGAGATACCGGGCCAGCACCGCAACCCGGCCGAGCCCGTGGGCCGTCGGGCAAATGTCGTGACGTTCGATTCGCTCTCGACTAGCAGGATCCGCCTGGTTCTCGTGCATCGGCCGGGCAGGCCCACAGGCCTGACCGAGATTGAGGCCTGGGGCCGCGCGCAGCCGCCGTTCGCGGCGCCGACGGAGGAGCCTGGCGATGTTGCCATTAACAGTTCAGGGAAGGGATTTCCGAGGGTATCCGCATCCTACACGGCGGCAGATTCTCACATCGAGACGGCCAACGACGGCGTGACCGCCTACACGCGATACAGTGATAATCGCTGGTCGGCACGGGGCACACCCAACCGGAGCGATTGGCTGGAGGTGGAGTGGCAGGTGCCGCGCCGGGTAGCGCGCGCAGAGATTCATTTTGCCGGCGAGGGTGGAGGGCTGGCAGCGCCGAGGAGCTACCTGCTGCAATATTGGAATGGCACAGAATGGCAGAATGTCCGGGAAGCACGACGCCTGCCGCTCCTGCCGGAAGCCTCGGCCATGAACACTGTCTGGTTCGCTCCGGTCGAGACCAGCCGCATGCGTGTCGTCATGGAGCACGCGGCACCCGCGGCGTCGGCCGTTACTGAACTTCGCATCTGGAAGGATGAACCATGAGCTACGCCATGCGTCGGCTGGGTTTCATCATCATGCTCGCGGCCGTCGCGGCGTGCGGCACCGGCACACAGGACGCAGCCACCGGGAGAGAGGCCACCGTGACCCGTGAACCGTTCGGCATGACACCCGAGGGCGACTCCGTGGAGCTGTTCACGCTCACGAACGCCAACGGCGTCGAACTGCGGGCGATGACGTACGGCGGGATCATAGTCTCGCTCAGGGTGCCGGACCGCGACCGGAAGCTCGGCGATGTGGTGCTCGGCTATGACAGCCTGGCGGGGTATCTGCGCGCTTCGCCCTACTTCGGCGCCATCGTGGGCCGTTACGCCAACCGGATTGCCAAGGGCACCTTCGTGCTTGACGGCAAGACCTATCACCTGGCCATCAATAATCCGCCCAACGCGCTGCACGGTGGGCTTCGGGGCTTCGACAAGGTGGTGTGGACGGGTGAATCGTTCTCGGACGCGCGCGGGACGGGCGTGGTGTTCCGCCATACCAGCCCCGACGGCGATGAGGGCTATCCGGGCACGGTCACCGTGCAGGTGAGCTACACGCTCACTGACAGCAATGATGTCGTGATCGACTACCAGGCCACGACAGACAAGGCGACACCCATCAATCTCTCGCAGCATTCCTACTTCAATCTCGCGGGCTC
>DASSHL010000390.1:0-26044 GCA_035692845.1 Gemmatimonadales bacterium | reverse complement strand
CCGGACGCCGAAGTGCGGCTCAGTGACCCGCTCAGCATTCGCGCCTGGCCGGAGGGTGAGGCCTGCGGCTTCTATGGCGCCGCGTTTGGCGAGCTGTTGCGGCTGGTGACCGGGTTCGAGGGCGTGCTCTATCATGTCGCGTGCCGAGGCCGCGGCGACCATGACTGCATCTGGCGCGGGGCGCCGGCGGAGGATTACGAATGATCGATCGCGAGGCACTGGTGCGCGGCCTGGAGGCCGCCGGCGCCGATGGCTGGATGCTCTTCGACTTTCACGGCGTCAATCCCGTGGTATCCCGGGTGCTGGGCGTCTCGGGCATGGCAACCCGTCGGCTCTTCGTGCTGCTGCCGAAGGAGGGCGAGGCGGTCGCCGTCGTACACCGGATCGAAATGCAGCCCTTTGCCGATTTTGAGGGACGGGTCATTCCCTACGCCCGTTGGGAGGAGCTGCACGACGCGCTCCGCGAGGTCGTGGCGGGAAAGACGCTGGCCATGGAGATCTCCCCCGACGACGCGGTGCCCTACCTCGACCGGGTGCCGTGGGGGGTCGTGCAGCTGCTCAGCAGGCTGGGGGCCCGCATCGTTCCCTCCGGTTCGCTGGTGACGGCGATGGCGGCGCGGTGGCAGCCGAACGAACTCGAGGATCATCTCTTCGCGGCCGAAGCGCTCCGGACCGTGGCGCTCGATGCCCTGCACTGGGCCGTGGACCAGGGGGGCAAGGGCCTCTCCGAGAGCGCGCTGCAGGATCGGGTAGTCAAGGCCATCCACGCGGCCGGGCTGGTGTTTGATCACCCGCCGATCGTGGGTTTCGGGCCCAATGCCGCGAATCCGCATTATGAACCGGAAGCCGGGCAGGACCTGGTACTGGAGGAGAACCAGGTCATCCTGCTGGACCTCTGGGGCGGGCGCTCTCTCGAGACCGTCTTCGCCGACCAGACCTGGATGGGGTTTTCGGGGCCCACCCCGCCGGAGCGGGTCCTTCGGGTATGGGACACGGTGCGCCGGGCACGCGAAGCGGCATGTCGGGCCATTCAGGAGAAGGCCCGCTCGGGGTCGGTCGTGACCGGCGCCGATGGCGACCGTGCGGCTCGGCAAGTCATTGAAGCATCCGGGTTTGGCTCCTACTTCGTGCACCGGACAGGCCATTCGATCGACCGCGAGCTCCACGGCAGTGGGCCGCACCTCGATGACTATGAAACGCACGATGACCGGGCACTGATGCCCGGCGTGGGGTTCTCGGTCGAGCCGGGGATCTACCTGCCAGGGGAATTCGGGGTCCGGAGCGAGGTCAACATGTATTGGGGCAAGGACGGTCCGGTGGTGACGCCTGGGGAGCCGCAGGCAGAGATGGTCGTGAGGCGGCATAACGCATAAGGAATGAGGCTTGGGGCTTGGGGTAATCCCATGCCCTACGTCCCATGCCTCACGCCCTCTTCCCAAGTGACCGGAATCACATTACTCTATGCGGTCGGTTGCATTGCCAGATGCATGGGCAGCAGGTCCACGGGCCAGCTGCCGCGGCCGATTCCCCCGATCGGCTTGGCTGTTTCAGAGGGTAACTACCACAGTTTCAGCAGGTTACAGTTGTGTTGCGGCCCGCACCGGGATTTCGCGACATTTGCTTGACACATGTTCCGGCGCGTTTCATATTAGGCGACCAGTCATCTCGGACTGGACTCCGTTCTGGCATTTCTAAAGGCAACAACAGTTTGCACTCGGCCTCGGTCTCAACATTCCGCCGGTTCATGCTGTCCGTCAGCGCCTGCTGACGGTCCATGTTGTAGTTGTGCCCGCAGGGGGAGGCCTTCCCCCGCTCCAAGCTGGCAGTACCAAGCAGGTTCACGCCTTTGGAGGACGTTTCCATGAAGCAAAGCTGTGTCAGGGCCTTCGCTCGCGCAGCGCGTACGTTCGCGTTCGCCGCAGTTGCACTGGCAGTCGGCGCCACGGCGCTGGAGGCCCAGGCAACTGGTAAGGTCGAGGGCAGGGTTAACGATGCGGCGGGCGCGCCCATCGCTAACGCGTCCGTGACCATCATCGGCACCTCGTTCACCGCGCTCACCAACCCGCAGGGGTATTACTTCATCAACAACGTGCCGTCCGGCACCTATGAAATGCGTGCTGCATTCATCGGGTATCGGGCCTTGCGCACTTCCGGCGTGCGCGTGCTGGCCGGTCAGACGCTGACGCAAGACTTCAGCCTGACTGCCACCACGGTGGAGCTGCCGGACCTCACGGTTTCGACCACCCAGCCGCTGGTGCCCCGGGACGAGGTTTCCACCAAGCAGCGGATCAGCGGTGACTTCACCGCCACGCTGCCGGTGGACAACATCAACCAGGCCCTCGCGCTGCAGCCGGGCGTCGTCGCCAGTGCCAGCGGCAATTCGCTGAGCATCCGCGGCGGCCGTCCGGATGAAGCCGCCACCTACGTGGACGGCGTGCCGGTCGATCCGGGCAATCGTGGTACCGTCACCGACATGGGCGGCACCAAGATCGACTTCGGCAAGGGCTCCTTCGAAGAAGCCTCCATCACCACCGGCGCCAGCTCGTCGCAGTACGGCAACGCCCAGTCCGGCATCCTCAACATCGTGACCCGGACCGGCGGCTCCGCCTTCAGCGGCCACCTCGGCTGGGAATCGGATGAGCCGTTCGCCAACACCACGAGCACCGGCTTCAATCGCATCAATGCCAGCTTCGGCGGCCCGCTGATGGGCGACCTGACGTTCTTCCTGTCGGGCACCCTTGAGGGCAACCGCTACGCCTATCAGGGCCGGAACGCGCAGCTCTATCCGTCGTTCCGCTACGCCGGCATCGATACCACGGTGGCGGTGCCGCTCCAGCCCGGCAGCCAGGTCTCGGACACCTCCTACGTGGATGTCTACAACCTGGCCGTGGATCAGGGCACCTGCGAGCAGTTTGCGAGCAGCACCAACGAGGAAATCGCCAACAACTATGGCGTGGATTGCAACGGCGCCCGCTCCTCGCGCGCCCTCTCCTCGAGCTATGGCCTGCAGGGCAAGCTGAACTACTCGTTCGGCGCCGGCTCCCGTATCGCGCTGCTGTTCCTCGGCAGCCAGGGCCAGAGCCGGAATGGCATCACGCTCAATACCAACCCGGCCAACCTGTTCGGCTCCCGCAACTGGAGCCGTGTGTATCAGATGAACTGGACGCAGAACCTGTCCAAGTCGGCTGAACGCGCGCTGGCGCTTGACGTCAGTGTGTCGTACCAGCAGGACCGCTCGCTGCAGGGTCCGCTGACGCCCGAGAGCGCCCATGCCACCGAGGACAATTTCGGTGGTTTCCTCATCAAGCCGCTCGGGTTCATGTTTGACTTCAACACGTTCCCGCTCGATACCCAGCTGATCAACAACTACAAGTTCAACCGGCAGGGCACGCGGCGCTCGCCGTATGACCTGGCCGGCGTGGACCAGTACAACACGGTCAACACCTTCCGCAACAGCGGCTACGGCAACCTCGGCAGCAGCGAGTCGGGTGGCCCGACGGGCACGCTTCGGCTCTACCGGGAAAACCGCCTCGTCACCCAGGGCAACGTGGACTGGCAGTTCGACCGGTACAACCGCCTCAAGATCGGCGGCGAGCACACCTGGTACAACACGGCGCTCTATGACCACAGCATGACCACCCAGATCTTCTCGGATGCGTACATCGAGAAGCCCATCCGGTGGAACGCCTTCGTCGAAGACCGACTCGACCTGGGTGACGTGGTCGTGGTGGGCGGCCTGCGGTACGACGTGTACAACACCCGCGCCGAGCGGCCGTACACGCTGGACACCCTGGCCAACATCCCGGGCACCGGCACCCCGAACCCGACCTTTGGCCAGTACCAGCAGTACCCGGCCATCTCGAGCTACGGGAGTGAGGACGCGACCTTCACTGTCAATGGCCAGGCGCTGCCGCTGGTGGCGTTCCTGCCGGATGAGCGGCACTCCTACCTGAGCCCGCACATCCAGGTGGCCTTCCCGGTGACGGAAAAGACCAATTTCCGCCTGTCGTACGCGCACCAGGTGCAGACGCCGGACTTCGGCGCCATGCTGACCAGTATCTTCAGCGACCTGACGCTCACCAACACCAACAACGTGTTCGGGTCCGACCTCGACTTCGCCAAGACGGTGATCTTCGAGTTCGGCATCCGGCACGCCTTCAGCGACGACATGGTGCTGGACGTGGCGGCGTACAACAAGGACAAGCTGGCCGACCTGGCCGGCCGCCTCATCAGCAAGCGGAATCCGACGCGCAACAACTCGCCCAACAACCTGCGCGTCATGACCAACGAAGACTTCGGCAATACCCGCGGTATTGACGTCCGACTTGACCGGCGCATTGGCCAGATCTTCAACGGCACGGTGGCGTACAGCTACACCTCGGCCAAGAACACCGGCTCGGATCCGCTGACGTACATCAACTTCGGGTCGCGCATCATCAACACGCTGTCGGGCGGCAACCAGCCGCCGCCGCAGGCCATTGCCCCGACCAACTCGAGCCGGCCGCACAGCCTCGCGGGTGCCTTCAGCGTGAACTTCCCGAGCGACTGGCATGAGGGAACGACGCTGGGCTCCATCCTGCAGAACTTCGGGATGTACAGCATCTTCCGGTATGCCAGCGGCACGGCCTACACCAAGTGCACGCCCGCCAGCGACAACCTCGGCGTGACCTCGGGTGGTGCCTGCGGCATCCAGAGCCAGTTCGTGGGCGGATATAACGCCGCGCGGCTGCCGGCCTTCAAGCAGTTCGATGTCAAGTTCACCAAGGGCTTCGGCCTGGGTGGCACGGACCTCACCGCCTACCTGCAGGTGGACAACATCTTCAACTTCCGGAACGTGCTCCGGGTGTTCATCAACACCAACGATATCGTGGACGACATCAACCAGGAGCGCTCGGTGCAGTCCACCCTGGGCGGGTGGCAGGATGAGGCTACGGCCAATTCCATCTACAACACCGCCAGTGGCGACATTGACCTGGACTTCGGTGGCCAGGGTGTAGCCGGATGCGCCAACTACGTCACGACCCAGGGCGAAGGCGGCGTGCCGAGCTGCATCTACATGCGCCGCGTGGAAGAGCGCTGGGGCAACGGCGACCACAACTTCTCCGCAGCGGAACAGCGGAAGGTTGCCACGGCCAATTACCTGGATGGCTCGGGTGAGAACGCTTTCCTGGGCGATGGCCGCCGGGCGCGGGTCGGACTCGAGATCAATTTCTGAGGTCAACGGGTCCCGGCCAGGAGCGCACTCACGTGCGCTCCTGAGCCGAGGCCTACGCTATTCTCATTGGAGAGGATGCACGATGCACTCACGTTTCGGTACGAGGGGCGTCCTGCTCGGCGGGCTGCTGGCCCTCGCCATGGCGGCATTTGCGCCGTCCGTGGCGTCCGCCAAGCCCGAGCCGGGCGTCAAGCGCAGCGGGTTCCGGCTGTTCGCGCGCAGTCTCGGCGCGTTCACCATCAACCGCGTCTACTGCGGCATTTCCACCAGCGGTGAAGTCTGCGTAGACTCCACCAACTCCTCCACCATCGGTGGCGGCTTCTGGCCCAAGGGCACCGGCGACCAGTATGTGTTCAATACCGGTCTGCAGCTCGCCGGCATCATCGGCGGCAGCAAGCCGGGCAACCCCTGGGGCGGCGACACCACGGGCGCCTTCTTCTTCAATGCCCGCGGTGACAACGTGCACGGCCAGGAAGTCCAGCCGATCTACAACGCCACCAACCCTGACGACGTGGCCGCCTGGCCCGACGCCGCCCGGGTGCCGAGCGGTGACGCCAGTGAAGATCTCTTCTTCCCCGTCCTCAGGGACCGCGTCAGCGCCTCGCAGGGCGACATCTGGTTCATGTCCTGGGAAGGCGATCCGAGCACTGGCGGCGGCCGTCCCCACCCGATGGGCATCGCCACTGAAGTACGTGGCATGGGGTGGAACTACCCGACCGGTAACCAGGACATCGTTTACCTGATCTACACGTTCTACAACGTCACCTCGCTGGATCCGGCCGCTTACGCGGGCATCCGGCCGAGCATGCAGGAAATCCTGCTGCAGAAGGCGCAGCAGTTCCATGCCCTGAATAACGCCGAGTACGGCATCGACCTGCCGGACGGCGGCTACGACATCGAGCAGATGTACGCCGCCTTCGGCGCCGACATGGACGTCGGCAGCGCTGGCGACAACTACTCGACCGTTGAACTGCCGTTTGCGCTGGGCAATACCTACCAGAAGGACTTTGGCCAGCCCAATACCTGGACGTTTGACCCTGGTATCTTTGCCCCGCCGCTCTTTGCCGGCGTGGGCTTCGTGGGCGTGAAGTACCTCAAGAGCCCAGATGGCCCGGGTGCTATCCAGCTGTTCGGCAACACCATTAATGGCGGCTCCTTCGGTGACGCCCGCAATACCACGCAGCTGTTCCGGTACCTGTCGGGCAACATTTCGACCCAAGCGGGCGACGCCCCCTGCAATACAGGCGATCCGACCAAGACTCACGTCTGCTACGTGAACAACACCGGCGCCGACGACATGCGGTTCTTCCAGTCGTCCACGCCGCTCACGCTCAAGCCGGGCCAGTTCGGCTCGATCGCCGTGGCATACATTTTTGCCGCTCCGGCCATCGTGGCATCGTTCTCGCCAGGCGGCAGCACTGATCTTCCCCCGGGCGATCCCCGGTTCTTCAGTGACCTGACCAAGCTGACCACGCCTGGCGCCATCAACATGGTGGATTCGCTGGCCGGCTTCCTCGGTTACAGCGACAAGAATCACGATCTCAAGCCGCAGCAGGATGAATACACCGTGGTGCCGGGCTCGCTGCTGGGCAAGGCGCTGGTGGCGCAGCAGGTGTTCGACAGCAAGTTCCTGCTGGCGTTCGCACCGGACGCGCCGGAGTTCTTCCTGGTGCCGGGCGACAACCAGGTCACCGTCCTCTGGCGCCCGTCGGCTACGGAGGCCGTGGGTGATCCCTACTTCGCAATCGCCAGCTCGCCAAGCACCGTGCCTGAAGGCGGCGGGGTTCCGGTCAACAACAATCTCTATGACCCCAACTACCGTCAGTACGACGTCGAGGGCTACCGGGTCTATCGCGGCCGGGTTGACGCGCCGAGTTCGCTGACGCTCCTGGCACAGTTTGACTACGCCGGCACCTCGATTTCCGACTTCTCAGGGTTTATTGGAGCCGCCGGGGCCACGGGCGCTGATAATGAGCTCACCACGTGTGCGCCGGACATCGGCATGTTCGACAACTGCAAGACCGAGTACGATCCGAGCCAGTTCGAGCCCGGCGCATTGCGGTTGGTACACCACGACATTCCGCTGGTGGGCGAGGTGGTGCAGGTCAAGTCGGGGTCGCGTGCCGCGCTCGCGACCGGCGTGATTGACACGGTGATCGCATCGATTGACACGTCGACGACGCCCGACGACACCACCTTCGCAACGGTCTTCGTGCCCAACGCGGCCACGATCCTGCCCAATCAGTCCGATACTGCGGTGGTCGGCGGCAACTCCGGCTACCCGGACCTTGGCGATACGGGCGTGCCGTTCGTGTACGTGGACCGCGGAGTGCGCAACAACTTCCGCTACTTCTACGCGGTCACCGCGTTCGACGTGAACTCGTTCGCGTCCGGTCCGTCCAGCATCGAGTCGGCCCGCATTACCAAGTCGGTGACGCCGCGGGTTGCATCCTCCAATGCGGGCGGTGGCAACCTTGAGCTGTCAATGATTGGCCGCGATGGGCCGGTTGACTTCAACGGGCCGGTGCCCACTCTCGATCCGACGACGGGCACCTTCAGCGGGCCGTTCCCGGCCGCCAACAGCTGGGCCTTCGGCCTGGGTTCGTTCGTCTCGCAAGTCCTTCAGGGTCAGGGCGGTGCCTCGGCGACGCTGGACAGCATTGTGCTGGGTTCGCCCTACCAGGGCACGCCCGTGCCGCATCGCTATTGGTTCACCGTGACGGTCGGCGATTCGACCGCTCCGGTGGAGATCCAGCTGACCCAGTCGCAGACAACGGGTGTGGTTACCGATACCATCCCGTTGGCGCCGCTCTTTGTGGACCAGTCGCGTGCAGCCTTGTTTGGCGGCAGCAGCAGCTTCTTCATCCCCGCCAAGCTCGGCATGCTGCTCAGCGGTTCGTACTACTCGAACGTCTGGGGTCGCGGCTGCGTGAACGGCGCCTCAGGCTTCACGGTCGGTGATCGCTGCGAGTACAACGGATCGCGCTGGTTTGCCGGTCCTTCGCCGCAGAACAACGAGACCCAGGCAGACCCGAACGCCGGGAATACGACCAACTTTGCCAGTATTCCCATGACGAACTACAACAACTCAGGCGCGCTGCCTGGAGTTGTGACCATTACGCAGCCGCAGGCGTATCAGGACCAGCCGAGCACCTGGCGCAACGTTGGCGCCGTGCTTGCCGGCGCTCGCCGCTCCGCCGACTTCAACGTGTACTGGGGTGAGGGAGGCAAGGTCGACTCGGTGTTTGACGTGTCGAACGACGTCATTGTCCCCTTCATCGGCGACCATATGGGCGGTAGCTGGGGCATCCTGAATCCGGGTGCCGCCGTACCGGCAGCCCAGTCGGCCGATGGCATGGCCGCGCTGACGGTCGCGGACTTCCAGTGTGTCCAGCCGCTGCTGGGCTACCACACCGGAGCGAACCCCTGCTCCGCGAGCGGGACGCCGTATCTCCTCAGCCAGACGGCCACTCCTGGACCGGTCGCGTTCTACAGCGCCGCGGCGCCCACCACGGCCGCGATCGCTGCCAACGCCGGCTTCGGCATGTACCTGTCGGGCGACCTGTTCCTCTTCGAGCTTGAGGGCGGACAGGTACCGGCGGCTGGCACGGTGTGGTCAATGCGCTCGTACATCGGCGCCATCTCCGGTGGCAACGGTGCGGCGGGTGCCGGTGGGGATTACGCCTACCGCAATCCGGAAGGCATCCGTCCGCTGACCGCTGTGGGCGTCCGGCTGGAGTCGGCATTCAATGTGGACAACAGCGTGACGGCACCCACCCTGGTGGACCTTGACCGGGTGCACACGGTGCCCGACCCGTACTACATCACCAACGAATTCGAGCAGAGCACGGACATCAAGATCCTCAAGTTCGTGAACCTGCCCGACAAGGCCACGATCCGGATCTACTCTTCGAGCGGTGTGCTGGTGGACGTGCTCGAGCATAACTCGCCGGCGGGTGACGGGACGGAGAGCTGGAACCTCCAGAACCGGAACCATCAGGTGGTGGCGAGCGGTGTGTACTTCTATCACATCGAAGCAGGTGATGCACGGCGCGTCGGCCGGTTTACCGTGGTGAACTTCGCCCAGTAGCCAACAGCAGGGGGTGGGTGGCTTGTCCACCCACCCCCGCATCCAGGAGAATGGAAGCTTATGAGTCAGTTCAACACCCAACGCTTCGCCCTGGTCGCGGCGCTTCTGGCCAGCCTGCCGGTGGGTCTGGCAGCGCAGGAGTCCGCGGACAACACGGGCTACGGCACGACCTCAGCAGAGTTCCTGCTGCTCGGGGCCGGTGCCCGGGGCGTAGCACTCGGCGGCGCGTTCAGCGCGCTGGCCTCCGATGTCAGCTCCCTGTACTACAATCCGGGCGGCGCGGCGCTGATGAGCCGTCCCGGCGTCATGGTCAGCACCTATAACTATGTGGCGGACACCCGCTACAGCTGGGGCGGTGTGGCCCTGCCGTTCAACGGCGGCACCAGCACCTTCGGTGTCCAGCTCGGCACCTTCGGCTTCAGTGACCAGCCGGTCTACACCGTTGACCAGCCGGACGGCACCGGTGCCCGGTACTCCGTCACCGAAACGTTCGCTGGCCTCACTCTCGCCTCGAACTTCTCGGACCGGTTCTCCGCCGGCATCACGGGCAAGGTCATCTCCGACAACCTGGGTGACGCCCACGGCACTGCGTTCGCCGTGGACTTCGGTACCAACTTCCATGCGTCACTCAATAATCATCCGGTCGTGTTCTCGTTCGTGCTGTCCAACCTCGGCACCAACCTGCGCTACAGCGGCACGGGCCTGAACGCGGACATCCCACGCGAGCCGCTGCAGGGCGAGGAGTCGGTGCCCAGCATCGACCAGCCGGGCCAGTTCCGGAGCAAGGATTTCCCGCTCCCGACCATGTTCCGGGTGGGTCTCTCGTACGACCTTATTTCGGCTGAGACCAGCCGGCTCTCGCTGATCGGCGACTTCAACCAGGTCACCAGCAACAAGGCCGGGTTCTCGTTCGGCAGCGAATTCGCATCGAACCGCCTCGGCGGCAGCCCATTCGGCTTCGCCCTGCGCGGCAGCTACAGCTACGCGCCAGCCAACAATGTTGACCTGGCCGTGAACCAGACGGCGTTGGATGACGAAGAGCGGTTGCAGGGCTTGGCGGTCGGTGGCGGCCTCAACTACGACACCGGGTCGTTCAGCCTGGGCCTGGATTACGCCTTCCGCTACATGGGCGTGCTGGGCGGCACCAACTTCTTCACCTTCAGCCTCGGCTGGTAAGGATGAATGAGCGGCGGGCGTCCAATCTCGCGCCCGCTGCATCGCTCATGTCCAACGCGGGATGAGTCGCGCGTCTTACAGGAGGCCGGCCGCAGTGGCCGGCGCCAACAAAACTCATTCCGAGGCAGTTGAATGTTTCATTCAGTACTGACGCTGGCAGCACTCCTGTCAGCCTGGCCCGCGTCGACCGTACACGCGCAGGATTCGCTTGGGATGCGGGTTGTCCGGTACTACCGTCCGGATTCCGTGACGCTGGTGAAGGTGTTCGTGAGCGTGCCGTACGCGCTCCTGCAGGCGCCGGCCAGCGGCTCCGGTGACGGCAGCATGGTGTACACCGTGAGTGCCCAGGTGTCGGACTCAACGGGCCTGGCTCTGCTGGCCGAGCCGAGGACGTGGAGCAAGCGAGTGCCGGCAGGAGCCAAGGTTCTCGGTGCCTCCGGGCTCGAGTTGATGGAGTTTCCGGTGGTCGCGGGCCGGTACACCATGCAGGTGACGGTGACCGACAGCGTTTCCGGCAAGGCGGCCAAGGCGGAAGCACCGGTGGTTGGATACGCGGCGGCGCCCACAGCGAGTGACCTGCTGCTGTCGCCCGCGATGCGGACTGCCGGGGATGGAGACAGCGTTCCGCAGCCAGGAGAGATGCGGCGCGGTAATACCATCCTGGTACCCGCGGTGGAACTCCGGCTGACGCCGATGCGGACCAAGGCCTTCTACCTGCTGGAAGCGTACACCGGCACGTCGGAAGAAACCTCGGGCACCATGCAGGTCTCGGTGGTGGATTCCGCAGGGAAGTCGCTGTTCCGGACCGCGCCGTCAGCGGTTCCGGTGCCGGCCGGCGGCGGGACCTTGCAGGGACAGCTGGATCTCGATGGGTTGCCGCCGGGCCACTACGACTTCGTGGTGACGCTCGACCTCAACGGACAGCGGATCGAGCGGCGGGCGCCCTTCAGCATGGCCAGTATGCAGGAAACGCTGGCCCGGGACAGCGCCCGGGGTACTGCGGCGGGGGCAGCGCTGGCGGCCGGTGGGGCCGTTGCAGGAGATGAAGCGTACTTCGGCGCCATGGATGAGGCGCAGCTCGATTCGGCGGAAGCGCCATTGATCCTTATCGCCAAATCGAGCCAGTTGAAGGGCTACGAAGCCCTGTCGGTGAGCGCCAAGCGGCGCTTCCTGGTGGAGTTCTGGAAGAAGTTCGACTCGAGGCCCGAGACAGCGGCAAACGAGGAGCGGGAGCGGTTCTACCAGGCCATCGCCTACGCCGACCAGGCATTCCGGGTCGGGCGGGGCCGGCAGGAACCGGGATGGCGTACCGACCGGGGGCGCATCTACGCCAAGTTTGGCGCGGCCTCGGACCAGCTTACCCGGGTGCCGACCGGCTTTGCGCCGCCCTACGAGGTCTGGCGATATACGCGGGGCAAGCCGCGATATTACATCTTCGCGGACCGAAACGGATTTGGCTCGTTTCAGTTGATTTCGACCAACGATGTGTCGGAGAACGGCGTGCCGAACTGGAAGGAAATCCTGGGCAGTGCCGCGCTCCTGGATATCAGTCGTTACCTAGGCATTGATCTAACCAGTGGTTCCGATAGCCCCTTCTAGCCCGCTGGCTGGCACGGCGGGTGGGAGTCTTCGCGGAAGCGGCTCCGGACGCGTGTCCACATTTCGATCGGAATGAGGTGCCAGACATGAATCGTATCTTGCGTGGTGCTGTTCTACTCGCCGTGACTGCGGCGCTCGGAGCCTGCGGAACCGAGCCCGATCAATTCAAGGACGGTACCCCAACCAAGATCGTGGCGACTCCGAGCCCGGTCCTGGTGGCGCAGGCTGACAGCCAGGCCGTCCTCATCCGCACGGTCGATGAACAGGGAACTTCCCTGATCTCGCCGATCACCGTCACGACAGTTGGCGACGGGATTACGGTCGTTCCCGACTCGGCCTTCAAGCCGATCTACAACGCGGGCGACAGCCTCGTGTATAACCCCAACGCCACCGAGCTGCGCTTCTTCGTGAAGGCCAGCGAGGACGCCAGCCAGCTGCTGCCATGGTCCTTTACCGTGACCAGTGGCGACCTGACGCTCACCGTGCCGGTGACGATCTACCCGAAGCTGGTGCAGGACATCGCCATCAGCAACCAGACTCCGGCGCTGGCCGAGGTCATTACGCTGACGCCGAACACCGGGATCCACTTCACCGATAGCAGCAAGGTGACAATCGGCATCGCCGCGCCGCGGATTGTCGACATCGCACCTGATGGCAGCTCCATCACGATGGTGGTCGGCCCCAATCAGGTGGGCCCCGCAACCATCAGCAACGTCGGCGTCTCGTATAATCCGAACCTGGCGTTCAGCGTCAATACGGCGCTTGGCATCACCGGCGTCAAGGTTGACACATTCTTTGTGACCGTGGACGATGCGACACCCGCCGCGAATCAGCCCGTGACAGTAACGCTGTCGGGAAACACGCCCCCGGAACTTTTCGAGTGGGAGTTCGGTACTACTTCCTTCCTGAACGGGTCGCTCGGTGCGGTGCTGCTTGATGTGTCAGCGGACGGCAAAACCGCGAGGATTCTGCCCGAGCCCCTTGCCGACGACCAGTTGTTCGCCAATGCTGGCCTGATCGATGGTTTTGAGCAGACCCTGCCCACCAACACCACGCTGACGGTCGGCCCTATCGTCGCCTTGGCGGGCACGAGCGACTTCGCTACGGCACCGTCACTCACGGCTCCTGGCGTGGATAGCGCAATCGCCGTCTGGAACAGTGGTACGTTCACCCACGGCGTCGATGTCGGCGGCAGCGCAGCCTTGGATGGAGAAGCGCAATTCTACAAGCTGACCGTCGTTACCGGCGGCGAATTCAATTTTTCGCTCGACAACATCGCCGATGCTGCCGACCTCGGTATCTACCTGTTTAATGACAATGCGACGCACAGCCGGACCGGCGATTCGGTCGATGACGCGGGTGGTGGCGGTGGCTCCAACAGCGCTGAATCTGGCGACATCGAGCTCGATCCTGGCACCTATTTTATCGGCGTCGTCAACTTTTCGACTCCCGCGCCGTCGCGCTATCGCTTGATCGTGACAGGCAACGAGCCGTAAGCTCGTCAAGGCCGGAACCATCAGCGCCCTCAGGAGCAATCCTGGGGGCGCCTGGTTTTATGGACTGAAGGCTGAACGCTGGAGGCTATTGGCGTTGCCTGAGCCGCTTGGAGAGGGCATGGAGCACCCGGCTGATCCGCCGAACTTCCTCAAGCAGCCTTTCGGCTCGGACTGTATCGAGCTGTCCAGGATCCGACGCCACAAGCACGTGGAACTCCAGACCGCTCGTTGCAAGGGCAAGTCGCCGTGCTGCGGTAGACCCCAGCACGAACGCGACTCGGACCATGATCACGCTGCCTCCAGCCTTCAGCCTTCGGCCTTCATCGCCTCTTCCCTGAACTGCCTCCGGTACAACCGGGCGTACAACCCGTCGCGCTCCAGCAAGGCCGAATGGGTTCCTTCCTCCACGATCCGCCCATCCTCCAGGACCAGGAGCCGGTCGGCCCGGCGAACCGTGCTCAGCCGGTGGGCGATGATCAGCGTCGTGCGGTTGATCAGCAATCGCTCGAGGGCGTCCTCGATCAGCCGCTCGCTTTCATTGTCCAGGTTGCTGGTCGCCTCGTCAAGCACCAGGACGGCCGGGTCCTTGAGGATGGCGCGGGCGATGGCCACCCGCTGCCGCTGGCCGCCTGAGAGCTTGACCCCGCGCTCCCCAACCAGGGTGTCGTACCCCGCCGGCAACGCCGTGACGAATTCGTGGGCGTGTGCCACGCGAGCGGCGGCCTCGATGTCGGCCGCCGTAGCATCGGGGCGCGCGTAGGCAATGTTCTCGCGCACACTGCCGCTGAACAGCGCCGGCTCCTGCGGCACAATCCCGACCGCCCGGCGGATGTCCTTGAGCCGGAGGGTGCGGAGGTCCTTGCCGTCCAGCAGGATGCGGCCCTCCGTCGGGTCCCAGAACCGTGGCAGCAGTGAAATGAGCGTGGTCTTTCCCGCGCCCGACGGCCCCACCAGCGCCACCACCTCACCAGGCCGGATCTGGATGTCGAGATCCTGCAGGATCCAGCGATCCTGCTCCACGCCGCGATAGCGGAAGGAGACGTGCTCGAACGCCACAGCGCCGCGGACCGGCGAGGGCAGGCTCTCCGGGTGCTCGGGGTCGGCAATCTCGACCGGCGCCTCGATCAGGTCGAATACCCGCTCGGCCGCACCGATTGCTTCCTGGTAGGCGCTGAAGAAATTGGCCAGCGAGCCCACTGCGGCCGCGATGTAGATGGTATACAGGAGGAAGGAGACCAGCTGCCCGGCCGTGAGCCCGCCATCGAGCACCTGCCGGCCACCCTGCCAGAGGACGATGATGATGCCGCAGAAGGTGGCGAGCGTGAGCACCCCGAAGAACACGCCGCGAAAATGCGCGCGCCTGAGCGCCGACCGGACGCTCTCCAGGATCTTGCTGCCATACCGCCAGCGCTCGGCGTCTTCCTGGGCAAAGCTCTGCACCGTCCGGATCTGGCTCATGGCCTCTTCGGCTACGGCCGTGGCCTCGGCCACCTTGTCCTGGACGCCGGTAGTGAGCCGCCGCAGCCGCTTGCCGAAGAACATGGCCGTGAGCACCACGACCGGTACCACGGCCACCGCCGTCAGGGTGAGTCTCGGCTGCATGATGGTGAGCAGCACCAACCCTCCCACCAGCATCAGCACCTGCCGTGAAAACTCCGCGATCTGGTGGCTCAGGACTCCCTGGAGCAACCCGATGTCAGTGGTCAGCCGGCTGGTGAGCTCCCCCGTCCTGCGGTCGGTAAAGAACCCTGGCGACAAGGTCAGGAGCTTGTCAAAGAGCTCGCGCCGGAGCCCGGCTACGGCTCGTTCGCCCGTAGCCGAGAGCAGGTAGGTCTGCGCGTAGTTGAGGAGCGCCTGGATGGCAAAGAGGCCCACCAGCGCGAGGGCAATCCGGTTGAGGAGGGTACGGTTCCCCTTTTCGAAGGCCGCATCAAGGAGATAGCCCACGACTCCCGGGAACATGAGGTTGATGGCACTCGAGGCCAGGAGTGCCGCCACGGCCCAGTACAGGCCAACTCGGTAGGGGCGCACCCGCGCCCAGAGACGACCCAGCCGCCGCGGAGACGGCAGGCCCATCAGGGCATCAGCTCGTGGAGGCCACGAGCCTGCGGAGCACTGTCAGCCCGTTCCAGCATCATCCGGGTGCCCGGAGGGGTCCGCCCGATGGGGATCAGGCGGTCCACGCCCATCGCCAGGAACAGCAGGAAGAGGTAGAGAAGGGAGTATTTGTACATCCGCCACGCAGTCGGGGTTACGCCCGTTTCACGTAGTAGTTGCACACAGTACCACAACAGCCGCAAGCCCAGCAAGGAGGCCGCCACCAGGTAGATGACGCCGAGTGCACCGAAGAACGAGGGCATCACGGTGAGTGGCAGGAGGAAGAGGGTGTAGAGCAGCATCTCCATCTTGGTTCGCCGCTCGCCACGGACCACCGGCATCATTGGTACGCCGGCCCGGGCGTAATCCCGCTGCTTGATCAGGGCCAGGGCCCAGAAATGCGGCGGGGTCCAGTAGAAGATGATGGCAAAGAGATAGATGGCGGCGAGGTCGATTCGCCCCGTCATGGCCGCCCAGCCCACCAGCGGGGGAAAGGCGCCTGCAGCTCCACCGATGACGATATTCTGCGTCGTGCTCCGCTTGAGCCACATGGTATAGATCAGCACGTAGAACAGCAGCCCGCTCAGGGCCAGCCAGGCCGAGAGCGGGTTCACGAAGCGATAGAAGATAAAGAATGCCACCGCGCCCAGTCCGACTCCGAACACCAGTGCGGCTGGCGGTGCCACTCGGCCTGCCGGAATGGGGCGCAACCGGGTCCGGCTCATCCGGGTATCGATATCCCGGTCAAACCACATGTTGATGGCGTTGGCGCCACCGGCCATCAGGTAGCCGCCTACCAATACTGTCAGGATGAGCCGCCAGGACGGCAGGCCGACCGGCGTGATGAACATGGGAGCGATGGTGGTGACCAGCAGGAGCGAAATGATCCGGGGCTTGGTGAGGGTAACCAGGTCCCGCATCAACGATGGCCTATGGGCTACCTCAACCGCCTCGACCGCCTCGACCGCCTCGACCCTCTCGACCCTCTCGACCTCCTCGACCGTCCCCACCCGCCGCGACCGGACCACCATGATGACCGCCGCCGTCCAGAGGAGCGTCCCGACCAGGAGGTGTGCCGCGCGGAGTGCCGTTGGCAGGCTCAGCACCACCATGGTCGCCGCGACGATGACCTGCAGCACGGTGAGCCCGAGTATGGCGTTGGCCGCGCTCCGGAGCGGAGCCGCTGCCTCATCCCGTCGCCGGGCTATCCGCACTGAGAGCACTGCCGCCACGATCACGAAGACGTAGGCCAGGATCCGGTGGGTCCAGTGCAGCAGGCCGAGCGAGGTGGGCGGCGGCCCGAGTCCGAACCCCCGGCAGAAGGGAAAGCCGAGGCAGACCCAGCCGGCGTTGAGGTTGGCCACGTGCGCACCGAGGAGAATGAGCACGAACGCGAACCCTGCGGTGAACACGACCAGCCCGTGGTCGCCGTGCCTGAGCGCACGAGGGAGGGCAGGCTCAGGCGAGCCGGCCCGCAGCGCGGTCACGAGAAGAGTGGCCAGCAGCAGCATTGCGTTGGCCAGATGGACGATCACCACCGAGGGTGGCAGTTCCAGCTTGACGGTGACGGCGCCGAGGAGCACCTGGGTCACCAGCAGCGCAAGCGCCAGCGTTGCCGGATTCCGGAGGCGCGGCTCAGTGCGGTGATGCCGCCATGCCTCGATGGCCACCAGTGCGATCAACAGGCTCAGCAGCGCGGCCACCCACCGGTGACCGATCTCGATGGCGGTTTCGAGGTCAAGAGGCGGGAACCATTGTCCGTCGCAGCGGGGCCAGTGATCTCCACACCCCATGCCGGAACCGGTGATGCGGACGACTCCACCAAGTACAACGAGTCCGATCGCGAGGATCGCGGCTGCCCAGGCAAGGCGGCGAAGCGTCCGGGCAGGATCGGGCTGGTTTTGTGACATCACATTCTCCAGAGAGGACACGCGGCCCTGCGGGGCCCTGCGGCGAGCGAAAGAACGGGAGCGACTCCCCCCTTGTCAAGCATTGGGAAGGGGCTGATTTTGAGGCGGAACCCCCCTCGAACCTTCCGTGGTGGTAATGACCCAAGAACGCGACGCCTGGGGCGAACGACTGCCCCGACACCTAGGCCTCTGGAGCGCTGTCGGGGTCCTCATTGGCTCGACCATCGGAAGCGGAATTTTCCGGGTGCCTGCCACCGTGGCCGGTCAGCTTGGCGATCCCGGGCCCGTACTGCTCGCGTGGGTCATCGGCGGGTTGATCGCGCTCTTTGGCGCACTGACGTACGCTGAACTGGCCGCCGCCCTGCCACGATCGGGCGGCGTTTTCGCGTATATCCTCGAAGCCTTCGGGCCGCTACCGGCCTTCCTCTTTGGCTGGTCCGAGCTCTGCGTGATTCGCGCCTCCGCGCTCGGCGCCATTTCCACCATCTTCGCCGAATACCTGGGCCACTTTATCACGATGACGCCCATGCAGGTCCGCTGGGTGGCGGCCGCGGGGATCATCCTGGTGGGCATCGTCAACTGGGTCGGGGTGAACATGGCCGCGGTGGTGACCAACCTGACCACGGTCGTCAAGTATCTGGCCCTCGCTGCGCTGGCTATTCTGGCGTTCGCGGCCGGGCAGGGAAGCGGGAGCCATTTCACTCCTGCCTGGCCCAATGGGCTCAACCTCTCCCTGCTGGGTACGGCGCTCATCACCATCATGTGGACCTATGATGGCTGGGCCGACCTCTCCTTCATGGGCGGCGAGGTGAAGAATCCGGGGCGTACCCTTCCCATGGCACTCATCATCGGGACCATGGCGATCGTCGCCGTCTATTTTCTCATCAACGCCGCCTACATCTACCTGGTCCCGCTGCCGGAAATGGCCGGCAGCACGCTCATCGCCTCAACCGCCGCCGAGCGCATTCCGCTGCTGGGGGCGGCGGGCGCGTCCATCGTGGCGGCAATCGTCATGATTTCGTGCTTCGGAACGCTCAATGCTTCGATGATGACCGGCCCGCGCATCTTCTTCGCCATGGCAGACCGGGGACTCTTCTTCCAGCGTATTGCCCGGGTGTCACCGAGGTACCAGAGCCCGTCCACCGCCATCTGGCTGGCCACGGCGCTTGGCGTAGTGTACGTGCTGCTCAACAACTTCCAGCAGCTGGCGGAAAAATTCATCCTCGGCATTTGGCCCTTCTACGCCCTGGCCGTCGCCGCGGTCTACGTCCTCCGGAAGAAGCGGCCCGACCTCGCGCGGCCGTATCGTGCATGGGGCTATCCCGTGATTCCGGCGCTCTTTCTGCTGGCGTCGCTCGCCATGGTGCTCAACGCGCTCTGGACCGAGCCGGTGGACACCGGCATTACCTTCGCGATCATTCTTGCAGGCATTCCGGCCTACCTGCTCTGGCGCCGTTTCGGCAACGCCCGTCACGATTCCGTCACGGGCGACCAACGTGCTTGACCGGCTTCCGCGCGGCGGTAAGTTTGGGCGCGCGTCAACATTTTCCTCTTCGGAGAGGTGTGTCGGTATGAAAGCATGGTCGGGTAGTCTGAGCGCCGCAGTGCTGGCGCTCGCGCTCACCGCCGGGCTCACGAGCCAGGTACGGGCGCAGGGCGTCACCTCGGCGGCGATCACCGGGGTGGTTGCGGTTTCGGGAGCGGAGGGGCAGCCTGTGGCAGGGGCAGACGTGACGCTCACCAAGCCAGCCACGGGCGAGTCTCACGTGGTCACCACCCGCTCGGACGGGCGCTATACCGTTGACAACGCCTCCGCCGGCGGTCCGTACACCCTGGAAGTGCGCGCCATCGGCTTCCAGCCGGTCAAGGTGGAAGGCCTGCGGCTGACGCTGGGCCAGCGACTCTCGCACGACGTCTCGCTCCAGCGCACCACGGTCCAGCTCGAGGACATCACCGTGGTGAGCCAGCCGTCCATCCTCGATGACGTGTCCCGGACTGGTGCCTCCACCGTCGTCTCCGACACGACCATCCAGCGGATGCCGCTTCAGGGCCGCAACTTCACCGACCTGATCCAGACGGCCCCCCAGGTCAACGGCAACTCAGTGGCTGGCCAGAACAACCGCTTCAATAACATCCAGGTTGACGGCGGCGTGAACAACGACCTGTTCGGTCTCGCCGGCAGCGGCACCCCGGGTGGCCAGGCCAACGCCACGGTGATCTCGCTGGAAGCGATCCAGGAATTCCAGGTCCAGGTGGCACCGTTCGACGTGCGCCAGGGCAACTTTACCGGCGGCCTGGTCAACGCGGTCACCAAGAGCGGCACCAACGAATACCACGGCTCGCTCTTCGGCTACTACCGCGGCAAGAGCCTGGCCGGCCAGCGTGACGATCCCACCTTCAGCGACTTCAACGTTTACCAGTACGGCGGCACCTTCAGCGGTCCCATCATGCGGGACAAGCTGCAGTTTTTCCTGTCGGCGGACCTCCAGAGCAGCAGCAGCTCGTTCTCGAGCAGCAGCCAGCTGACCGGTGATGACGCCACTGACATCGCGAATGTCGGTTTCACGCTTGCGGATGCGGCCGCTTTTCGCGACGTCCTGGTGAACCAGTATGGCTTCGGCGACCCGGGCGACGGCACCGCGCCGGCCATCGAGAATCCCGACAACAACCTGTTCGGCAAGCTGTCCTGGCAGATTGCGCCCAACAGCCGGCTCGAAATTTCGCACAACTGGGTGGACGCCAGTCAGGACCAGCTGATCCGGAACCCCACCAGTCCGACATTCTCGTCCCGGCTGCGGGATGGCTACCAGCTCGCCAACAGCGGTTATGGACAGGCCAACCGGACCAACACCACCCGACTCAAGTGGACGACCACGTTTGGCGACAACTTCGCCAACGAGTTCTTGGGTGGCGGCCAGTGGATCCGCGACCATCGTGAGCTGGCCAACGAGACGCCGCTCATCCTGCTGCGGGCCGGCGTCAGCGGGGCGCGCGACTCCTGGCTGGCGGCGGGTGCGGACCGGTTCTCGCAGGGTAACCTGCTGAACCAGGACATCTACTCGATCGCCGACAACCTGAGCTTCAATGTGGCCAACGGCCACCGGCTCACGGTGGGTACGAGCGACGAATTCTTCAAGTTCCACAACGTGTTTACCCAAGGCTCCTTCGGCTCCTGGATGTTTGCGTCCCTGGACAGCCTTGAGGCCGGGCTGCCGGAAGTCTTCGAGATCACCCTGCCGGGCGATCCGAACCTGGCACCCAACGGTGCCGTTGCCGACTTCTCGGTGAAGCAGATCGGTGCGTTCCTGCAGGACCAGTGGACGCTGAGCCGCCGGGCCACCGTCACGGCGGGCGTCCGGGTGGATGTGCCATTCTTCAATGAGCCAATCACCAACCCGGCGCTGGAAGCACTGGCCGGCAATTTCTACGGTCCGGACAACACCACCACGGGCATTCACACGGGCCAGTTCCCCAGCGGCAACGCGCTCTGGTCCCCCCGCCTCGGCTTCAATGTGGACGCGAGTGGAGACGGTAACACGGTGGTGCGTGGCGGTGTCGGTATCTTCACCGGCCGCCCAGCCTATGTGTGGCTCTCGAATGCGTACGTGGGCACCGGCCTCGAGACTGTGACCCTCACCTGCGTTGGCCCGGATGTGCCGGCCTTCCCGAGCGGGACGAGCGCAGCCGACCTTGCCTCGCAGCCGACCGCCTGCGCTGGTGGCGGTGCGCCGTCATTGCCGCGCGCCAATCCGGTGTACTTCGATCCCAACTTCCGATTCCCGCAGTCGTTCCGTGCGGCGCTGGGCCTTGATCACCAGCTGCCCAAGGGGATCATCGGCACGCTCGATTTCCTCTACACCGCCAACCGGAACAACCTGTACATCCAGGACAACAACCTGGTGGAAGACGCGGCACTGTCGGGTGAAGGCCGCTACCTCTATGGTAGCTTCGATGCCGGGAACGGCCGCGCCACGAAGACCACCGTCACCAACCAGATCGGGAATGCGCTCTTCCATCGCAACCAGAACGGTGGCAACAGCGTCTCGATTACGGCGCAGCTGTCCAAGTCCTTCAGCAACGGCCTGTCGTTCAACGCCGGCTACACCTACTCGAAGACCAAGGACATCTACTCGCTGACGAGCAGCATCGCCTTCTCCAACTACCAGTTTGCCTCGGTGGATGGCTCGCTGTTCGACCGCAACGTGACGACCTCGTCGTTCGACGTGCCGCACAAGGTCACCATCAGTGGCACGGCCAACCTGCCATACCACAGCCAGTTCTCGCTGATCTACCAGGGCTTCTCCGGAACGCCCTATGGCTGGACCGTGGGCAGCGACGTGAATGGCGACGGGATCAGTGGTAACGACCTTCCGTACGTGCCTTCAGCGGACGGCAGTGACATCACACTGGCTGACCCAACCCAGCTTGCGGACCTCAATGCCTTTATCGATGGCCAGGACTGCCTGGCCGGAAGCCGGGGTCACTTGCTGGAGCGCAATTCCTGCCGGAATCCCTGGACCAACCTCGTCAACACGCGGCTCGCGACATCGCTGCCACTGATGAGCGGCCACGCGGTCGAGCTCTCGTGGGACATCTTCAATGTGCTGAACATGTTCGACAACGAGTGGGGCGCCTTCAAGCAGGTGAGCGGCTTCGAGGAGGGCCCGTCCTTCCTGCGCGCGGTGGGCTACGATGCGGCCAACAACCGGCCCATCTACAATTTCTCGCCGCCCGACGCCGACCAGATCGTCAAGACGGTGCGGGGTCCCAACTCCTCGCGCTGGCGGATGCAGTTCGGGGCGAAGTATTCCTTCTAGGGATTAGGGATCAGGGTTTAGGGGTTAGGGAGTAGCGAGAGAGGGCCGGAACTCAGTGCGAGTCCCGGCCCTCTCCTTCATGCCCTAACCCCTGATCCCTGGCCCCTAACCCCTAAGATCTCACCCTATCCAGCAACACCAGTCCCGCCACCAGAAAGAGCGCATTGGGCATCCAGGCGAGCACCGTCGGGTTCAGCACATTCTTGTCGCCCATGGCCGTGACGATCGAGAAGAGCAGGATGTAGATCACCGTGGCCGCGAGGCTCACGCCGATGCCGAAGGCGGTGCCCGAGCGCGGGGCCGCCATGGCGAGCGGCGCGCCGAAGATGGCAATGATCAGGCAGGCCACGGGTATCGAGATGCGCTGGGCCCGCTGGACCTCGAGCTTGCCGGTGGGACTGCCGGCCCGGCGCACCGCATCGATATAGCGCCCCAGTTCCGCATACCGCATTGCTTCAGGCGCCTTGTTCTCAACCAGCAGGTCCTCCGGATCCTGGGAGAACTCCGCGAGCTGCATCCGCGTGAAGTTGAACGTGGCCAGCCGGCCGGGACCGCCGAGTACTCGGCTCTGGCCATTCCAGAGCGTCCAGCGTGCCGTAGAGTCGGTCCAGGTGGCGCTGTCGGCGCGCACGACGAGAGTAGGGTAGTCGTCACCGGTGCCGGCCCGCTCGAGCACCAGGTCCCGCAGGGTGTGCGAGGCCACGTCCAGGGCGCGGATGGCATACATCCACCCTTCATCGGCACGGTAGACGAAGTTGTACCTGCCACCGGTATTGACCGTGGACGGGTCCTTCTGCAGCGCCACCTGGCGCGCGCTCGCAGTCACCGCGAGTTCGCCCACGACAATGGCAAGAGCGGAGGCCCCGACCGAGGCGAGAAAGAGCGGGAGCACGAGGCGGTGAAAGCTGGCGCCGCCGGCCTTGGCGGCGGTGAGTTCCGAGTGCCGCGCCATGTTGCCCACCGTGAAGATCGTGGCAAACAGCACGGCTGCCGGCATGACCTGGGATGTCCACGCGGGAATCCCGTACACATAGCTGATGGCGATCTGCTGGATCGAGAGGCCCTTGACCAGGAGATCATGGAGGTCCTGGATCATCTCCGAGACCACGGCCACGATGGGGAAGCCGATGGCCGTCACGATGAAGAGCTTGATCCACGAGCGCAGGACGTAGCGGTCGAGCAGCCGGATCATGCCGCCGCCCGCCGGCGCAGCCGGCGCCAGTGCTCTCCCAGCCAGTCGGTGACCTCCTGCCAGTCTCCGCCGCGGGTCGAGCCCATTTCCCGGCTCACCAGCAGGAGACCCACGAGCCCCAGGGCCGAGAGGATGATGTCCGGACCCCACATGGCGAGCCAGGGCGACAGGATGCCGCGATCGGCCAGCGCTTCGCCGGCGGTGAGCCCGACCCAGAAGACCGCAAACACGCCCATGGCGCCACCGATGACGAGTCCCATCCCGCCGCGCGGGAACCGCAGTGCGACCACGATCCCTACCAGCGCGAAGGGGAGGCACGCAAAGGCAATGGCCCACTTCTTATGCACTTCCACCAGGTAGCGGTCGCTCTGGTACTCGGCTTCTTCAACCCGGGAGGCGGTGCTGCGAATTTCGCTGAACGCCGAGAGCCGGCTGGGCGGGGCACTGGATGGCAGCGTCTTCCGCGCCGAGGGCTTTGCCTGTGCAGTCCCCTGTGCCTCAGCCGTCCTTGGAAGGACGAGGCTTCGGACGGCGCCCGCCCAGGCGCAATACCCACTGGCCGGCGCCTGCTCGACTGGGGCGGGCGGAGGCAGGGCGGGCACCTCCAGCAGGTAGCGCAGGTCACGATCCAGCAGCGCAGCGCGGTCCACCTGCGCCTGGGTTTCATCCCGTTCTGACGCGCGGACCACGCCCAGCATTTCGCAGGTGCTCTGTTCCCGGTCGCCGCGGACGATGGCGCCTTCATTGCGCTGGAACTTGTCGTACACATTGCGCAGCAGCACCTGGTTTTCGTCGAATCGCACCAGCCGGAAATCGGCCGGCGCCGCGCTCGGGAATTCGTGCACCTCACCAGCGTGCAGGGTCAGCAGGAGGTCGCTGCCGGTTTTTCCGGCAACAGCCATGACACCGCTGTCGGCATAGATGATCCGGCGGCTCGACTGGCCGCCCATGTCATAGATGGACACGTTCCGGAGCTGGCCGCTGGACTGGTCAATCTTGGAGGCGCGCAGGTAATACTGTGACTGCGGAATATCGTTGACGACCTGCTCATGCAGCTCGAACGTAGGCTTCTTCTGGGCAATATCGAAGAAGAGCGTCCGGAGCCGGGTATTGCTGCGAGGCAGTACCTGATCCACGAAGCCGAAGGTGGCGACTGCAATCACCACCGACACGAGCAGCACCGGCCGGAGCAGCTGGCCGACGCTCACGCCGCTGCTCCGCATGGCAGTGATCTCGTTCTCGGCGGCGAGCTGGCTGAAGCCGTAGAGCGTGGCCACCAGCACCGCCATCGGCAGGGTGAGCGCCATGATGAACGGGAGCGCCAGCACGAACACCTCGGCAATGACTTTCCAGTCGAGTCCCTTGCCGGCCAGCTTGGTGAACTGCCGGGCCACCTGGTTGAGCAGCATGAAGCCGGTGAGCGCCGCCAGCGCGAAGCCGAACGGGGCCACCAGCCTGCCAAGCACGTAGCGGGTCAGTCGTCGCAAGGTCTAAGTAATGTGGTTGTAAGGGTTTCGACCCATCATTATATTCTGCCGCGTCCTTCCTTGATACCCCGGTCCCGATTCCGAGTTCGCGTGGCCCGTCCCTCTCTCGCTACCGTCGTGGGTCTGTTGCTGCTCGCCTTGCCACGAGCGGTACTGGCACAGGTGCCCGACACCACGCTGCCACGGCCCCCGGCGCGCTTCGATATAGTGATGCCCGAGCTGCACCAGCCGGCGGCGCTGCGCGCCCCATGGCTCGGCGGGCATGAGGGACTGGTCAGCTTCGACAGCGCTGTCAGTGCCGCCCTCGATTCTGCGCACATGGCGCGGAACAGTGCCCGCCGGGCGCTGACCGTCTATGGCCGCAGCGCGGTGGATACCACCCGGGCGCCGGAACAGCGGCGCGGCATCCTGGGACTGGATGAAAGGTATGCCGATCTTGCCATCGACGGTCAGGCCACACTTGACATCCGGACCGAGCGAGTCAAGAACGAACGTTGCACCGCGGCCGAGCTGAACGACCCAACCGCCGGCTGTGGCGGCCGCATCAAGGCTCCGCAGCTGGAAAACAACATTGATGTCCGCTCGTCGGGTCTTATCGGCCGGCGGGTGCACGTCAACGTGGACTACCAGTCGAATCGCGATTTCACGGCCAATAACAACATCCAGGTGTATTACCAGGGCCTGAGCGACGAGATCGTGCAGCGGGTGGAAGTCGGCACCGTCACGTTTCAGCCGCCGCCCTCCCGGTTCCTGACCGCGGCGGTGCCCCGCAGCAACTTCGGCGTCAACGGGCTGCTCGAAGTCGGCCCAATGCAGTTTCAGGCGCTCTTTGCCACCCAGAAGGGCAGCTCCCTCAACGAACGGGTCTTCCAGGTCGGCACGGGCACGACGGCAGCACCACAGGACCGGCAGATCAGGGACCTGGACTTCGAGTCAGGCCGCTTCTACTGGGTAGTGGATCCCAC
>DASSHL010000389.1:0-2130 GCA_035692845.1 Gemmatimonadales bacterium | reverse complement strand
ACCCTTTGCCGTACTCTACATGCGCCAGCCCATCAAGCTCGATTTCCTCTGGGCCGGGCTCTGCCTGCTGGGCGCGGTGTATTTCATGTTTCGCGGAGGGCTGCCGAGATGAGACGGGCTTCGGTGGGCGGAGCGGTTCTGCTCCTGGTGCTTGCGTCCTGTGACCGTCGACCGTCGACCGTCGACGGTCAACGGTCTACAGACTCCGCCAGCTGGAGCTTCGACCCCGGCACCTCGTTCGGGGCCCTCACGGCGGACGGATCGGAGCAAGATCTCATCGCCGCCTACGGCGCCGCCCAGGTCCAGCCCGAGGCGGTCTCCCTGGGCGAGGGCGAATCCGAGCCCGGCTCGGTGGTTTTTCCGGATGACCCGCTCCGGCGCTTCGAGGTGGCCTGGGGCGACACCCTGCAGCGCCGCGCGCCAAGCTTTGTCCTGCTCACCGGTGACACCACGCTCTGGCAAGGGAAGCGTGGGCTCACGCTGGGCGTGTCGCTGGGGCAGCTCGAGACGCTCAACGGCAAGCCCTTCGGCATGGCGGGTTATGGCTGGGACTACGGTGGCTCGGTGCTGTCCTGGAAGGATGGCCAGCTGGCGGACCTCGAGGGCAGGGTGGCCGTGGCGCTCGCGCCGAGGGACGCCAACGCCGATGTCTCCCATGTGCTGGGTGACGGCGAATTCCTCTCCTCCGACTCCACGCTCCGCCGGCTGCAGCCGA
The DNA here is from genome assembly GCA_035692845.1 of Gemmatimonadales bacterium. Taxonomy (GTDB): domain Bacteria; phylum Gemmatimonadota; class Gemmatimonadetes; order Gemmatimonadales; family GWC2-71-9; genus CAMLHP01. The sequence goes on along the minus strand of DASSHL010000389.1, from coordinate 1,415 downwards.
GGGTCAATCGCCTGGTGGTGCGTTTCGAATAATGGTCAATCCCGACGCGTCGCTCCTGGTATCATGGAAGCGGCTCCAGCATTTCCCTGGCGGCGCGTGGCTCTTCAGCCGGCTGGTGAACCGGCTGGTGCCATATACCGGCTCGGTTTCCCCGCGCGTGCGCGTGCTGGAGCCGGGTCATGCCATCGTGACGCTGCGCGATCACCGCGCCGTGCGCAATCATCTCCAGTCCATCCATGCCGTCGCCCTCATCAATCTCGGCGAATTCGCCAGCGGCCTCGCCATGCTCACCGCGCTTCCCGAGGGCCAGCGCGGCATCGTGACGTCGCTTGCCGCCGACTACAGCAAGAAGGCACGCGGCGCGCTGGTGGCCGAAGCCCGCGTGCCACCTGGCCCGGCACTCACGGAACCGGTGGACCGCGACGCGGAAGCCGAGATCCGTGATGCCGCCGGCGACGTCGTTGCCGTTGTGCGGGCGCGCTGGCGCATTTCGCCGGCCGCGTCATGACGTCGCGCGAGACCGCGCTTACCCGTCACGCCGGCATCGAGATCCCGCTCATCGGCGGCGCCATGTATCCGTGCAGCAATCCGGAGCTGGTCGCGGCGGTGAGCGAAGCGGGCGGCATCGGCATCGTGCAGCCGGTATCGCTCACGTTCGTGTACGGGCACGATTTTCGTGAAGGACTGCGATACACCCGGAGCATGACCGCCAGGCCAATCGGCATGAACGCGCTGATCGAGCAGTCGTCCCGTGCCTATCACGAGCGGATGTCTCGCTGGATCGACATCGCACTGGAGGAGGGCGTCCGGTTTTTCGTCACGTCGCTCGGCAATCCGCGCTGGGTGGCGGAGCGAGTCCATGGCGTGGGTGGCGTGGTCTATCACGATGCCACCGAATACAAGTGGGCCGCGAAAGGTCGCGATGCCGGCGTCGATGGCCTGATCGGCGTCAACCGGCTCGCGGGTGGTCATCCGGGCACGCGCACGCCGGAGGCGCTGATCGAGGAACTCACTCCGCTGGGGCTCCCGGTCGTCTGCGCCGGGGGCGTGGGGAACGCAGCGCGCTTTGGCGCCATGATGCGGCTCGGCTACGCCGGCGTGCAGATGGGAACCCGGTTCATCGCAACGACCGAGTGCAAGGCGAGCGCGCCGTACAAGCGCGCCATCCTCGAGGCGGATGCGGATGACATCGTGCTGACCGAACGGCTGACCGGCGTACCTGTGGCCGTGATCCGGACGCCATTCGTCGAACGCATGGGCACGCGGGCCGGGGCGCTGGCGCGCTGGATGCTCCGGCACCGGCGCACCAAGCGCCTCATGCGCAGCATCTACGCGCTTCGCTCACTCTGGCAGCTCAAGCGTGCCTCGCTCGACGAAACCGGGGAGCGGGACTACTGGCAGGCGGGACGGAGTGT
>DASSHL010000388.1:0-5673 GCA_035692845.1 Gemmatimonadales bacterium | reverse complement strand
GTTCCGCGACACGTTGGCGAAGCTGTTGGCGGTGACTTCCGCATTGGCGCCAACCCGGTCGATGCGGGCGCTCTGGGTCTTGGTGAAGGTCACCAGCCGGCTGGAGATGGCCGCGAGGTCGAGCACGCTCTGCCGGAATTCCTTGAGCGCCGTGCTGTCGAACGCGCCCTGAACGCGGCTCGTCACTTCGGCCACGTCGCCCGCGATGCGGCTGGCCTGGGCGGTGAGCTGGCCGATGTCCGGCAGCGTGGCGCCAGGCCACGCATCGCCACCCGCCTGGTCGCTCTCGATCAAGGCGGCGCGCACGTTGGGATCATCCGGCAATGGCTCGAACGAAATGATGTTGGCGCTCCAGCCGCCAAAGAGGCTGGCCGAGGACGCGATGACTGCCGGCTTCCGCGGCAGCTGGACCTTGGTTTCCAGCTCGAAGTCGGTTTCGACCCAGTCGTTCCCGGCCAGGCGGATCGCGGACACCTTGCCCACCTTCACGCCGCGGAGCGTCACCGGATTGCCAACCTGGAGCCCGTCCACGGTCCGGAAGCGCGCCGAGTAATGCGTGGGCTGCGCCCCGATATGAATCTCGCCCAGCCAGAGCGCGCCAGCGATCACCACGGCGAGCGCGATGAGCACGGCAGCTCCGACGGCGAACTCGTTGGTCTTCTTCACTGCTGCGTCCTCCCGGGCGCCGGCGCATCGGGCCGCCCCTCAATGAACTGGCACACCACCGGATCGTCGGAGGCGCGCATCTCGTCGACGCTGCCCACCTGGCGGATGGCGCCCTCGTAGAGCATTGCAATCCGGTCGCCGACGACGAAGGCGCTCTGCATGTCGTGCGTGACGATCACGCCGGTGACGCCGAGGTCGCGGGTACGGCACATCAGCTGGCTCATCGAGGCCGACGTCACCGGGTCAAGCCCGGTGGTCGGCTCGTCGTAGAGCAGGTACTTGGGCCGGAGCGCGATGGCGCGCGCCAGCCCGACGCGCTTTCGCATGCCGCCCGAGAGCTCGCCCGGGTACTTGTCCCCTGCCCCGTCGAGCTGGACGACCTCGAGCGCCTCGCTGATTCGCTCATCAATGGCGGCCTCATCCAGGTTCCGCCGGGCCAGGCCGAGCCGGATGTTCTGCTCCACGGTGAGCGAGTCGAAGAGCGCCGCAAACTGGAAGACGTAGCCCACCTTCTCGCGCAGCAAGGAGAGGTCTTCAGGCTCGAGGTCGCTCACGACCTGGCCATCGAGCGTTACAGTGCCCGCATCGGGCATCAGCAAGCCGATGATGCACTTGAGCAGGACACTCTTGCCGGTGCCGGAATATCCAATCACAACCGTGTTCTCGCCATCGGGCACATCGAGCGAGAGCCCGCGGAGGACTTCCTTGCTTCCGAAACTCTTGCTGAGGTCGCGAATCTCGATCATGCGGCGCTCACAGCAGCACCAGCGCCCAGAACGCGTCGAGCACCAGGATCGCTTCGCATCCCAGCACCACCGCACGGGTGGTACTCTCGCCCACGCCCTCGGCGCCGCCGCGCGAGCGCAAGCCGCGCAGGCAGCCCATCAGCGCCACCGCCCCGCCGAAGCTGGCCGACTTGAGCAGGCCGAACCAGATGTCCTTGAACTGGTAGAACTGCCGGAGTCCCTTCACGAACTCCTGCGAGGTGAGATCGAGCAGGTTGATGGCGGTGATCCAGCCCGACAGCACGCCGATGGCCATGGCAAAGGCGGTGACCACCGGAAACATGAGCATGGCGGCCAGCACCCTGGGGACCGTGAGATACGCGTCGGGGTTGTAGCCCAGCGTTTCCAGCGCGTCCACCTGCTCGGTGACGCGCATGGTTCCGATCTCGGCGGCGATGCTCGCGCCGACGCGGCCGGCCAGCGCCATGCCGGTGAGCACCGGGCCCAGCTCCATCATGATGGTCTTGCCGACCAGTGCGCCGACGAAATAGAGCGGAATGGCGCCGGTGAAAATGTACGACGCGAGCAGGGCGAGTACGATGCCGGTGAAGACCGCGATGAAGAGACCGATCGGCACGGAATCCACACCCAGCCGCCGCATCTGGGGAACCAGGTGCGGACGCCAGGTGGGCACATCGGCAAGCGCGCGCAGGCCGCCCTTGGCGGAGCGACCGACCTGCGCTATCGCCCGCCGCCAGGGCGGGACTGGCAATGGGGGTTGGGGCACGGTGGGGAAGTTACGAGAAAGAGGGCGCAGGGCGTAGGGGCCCTGCTTGCCGGGCCCGGCAAGCCGGGCCCCTTACGCCGCGAAACTTGCCAGGGCCCGTCCCACATCGCCCTCGCGCAGGCGCTTGAGGGCACGGTCGCGGAGCTGGCGGACCCGCTCGCGGGTGACGCCCAGCATGCTGCCGATCTCTTCGAGGGTGTGTTCGCGGTCCCCGTCGAGCCCGAAGTAAAGACGGAGCACCTTGGCATCGCGGGGTGGAAGCGTACGCAATGCGGTCTCGATCTCGTCTGACAGGAAGCGGTCCATCGCCGCTTCTTCCACATCGCCCTGGTCCTCGGCCACGAAGCGGTCGATCAGCGACCGGTCGCCGTCGGGATCGAGGGGCGCATCGAGCCGGACGTCAGCGGTATTGAGCGCGGCAAGCGCCTGCACCACGTCGAGCGCAAGGCCGGTGGCAGCGGCGACTTCTTCAGGGGTCGGCTCACGGCGAAGCTCCTGGCGGAGCGCCTCCGAGGTGCGACCGATGCGGGAGAGGTCGGCGGTGCGGTTGAGCGGCACGCGCACGGTGCGGCCATGGCGCGCGAGGGCGGCGAGGATGGCCTGGCGGATCCACCACACCGCGTAGGAAATGAACTTGACGCCCATGTCCGGGTCGAACTTCCGGGCGGCCGTGAGCAGCCCGACGTTGCCTTCCCCGATCAGGTCGGTGAGCGCGAGTCCGCGATTCTGGTATTTCTTGGCGACCGAGATCACGAAGCGGAGGTTTCGCTTGACCAGCTCCTGCATGGCGGCCTCGTCGCCGGCGCGCACCTTCCGCGCGATGGCAATTTCCTGGGCCGAGGTGAGGAGCGGCGTGAGGCTCACTTCATAGAGGTACTGGTCGAGGATGTCCCGGTCGGCATCGTAGACGCCGAGGGACTTGGCCGTCTCGCGCTTCCGGCTGCGCCGGCCCTTGGCGGGCGGGCTGGCCGCGAGGATCTCGGCCATGGTCATGTCGTCGGTAATCGCAGGCACGGAGTCATCCGGCGGCCGTTTGGTGGGCCGCTTGGGGGGTGGATTCCCGCTCTCGGATGGCTTCTTTCTTGTCATTGATCCAAACTAATGCGAAAGGGGAACTCGCGAGGCGGTGCGCGCGGGAACCGCTTGACGTGACCGGGTGAAATCGGATAACTTGCCGTGCTGCCGCGCCTGCGCCCCCAGATGGTCGGGGCGCGACAATATAACGGGGGCGTAGCTCAGTTGGGAGAGCGCGTGAATGGCATTCACGAGGTCAGGGGTTCGATCCCCCTCGCCTCCATTCGGCAGGATCGCGCGGCAGCCTGACGTCGGCTGGCAGGAGTGGCTGGCGTTGCGCGGGATGGACCGGGCGGCTAGCATTGTCGTCCGCTCGCGGGAATAGCTCAGTTGGTAGAGCACAACCTTGCCAAGGTTGGGGTCGCGGGTTCGAGTCCCGTTTCCCGCTCTAGGCGGGGCTAAAGCCCCGACTATTGATTGGAGGCGACTGAAGTCGCCCGTAGCACATCGGCGCGGGGTGGAGCAGTCTGGTAGCTCGCCGGGCTCATAACCCGGAGGTCGTGGGTTCAAATCCCACCCCCGCTATGACAGTTGGGAAGACGGGATGTCGGGAAGACGGGAAGCCGTACATCACTTCCCCACTTCCCGACCTCCCGTCTTCCCGTCTTCTGGGGCGGTTAGCTCAGTTGGTTAGAGCGCCACGTTGACATCGTGGAGGTCACAAGTTCGAGCCTTGTACCGCCCATGGCGCCGGCTCGGCGCCGAGCGCTCGTAGCTCAATTGGATAGAGCATCTGACTACGGATCAGAAGGTTGGGGGTTCGAGTCCCTCCGAGCGCATGTGAGTGTAGCGGGCGGCCCGCGGGCCGCCCGTACAGCGGAGGCCGGCGAGCCTCCCCCACGGGGCGTAGCGCAGCCCGGTTAGCGCGCCTGCTTCGGGAGCAGGAGGCCCCCGGTTCAAATCCGGGCGCCCCGATGGAAAGTACCAAGCGCCGAACCTCGTGCCCAGCACGGAGTTCGGCGCTTTGGCATTTACCGGTGTGCCGCACGACCGTGAACACGACGGGTCGCAGTACTTACGCTCACGGGCGGCGCGTAGCCGGCCGTCAGTAAACTGACGCTCGAAGTCGCGATACGCCATCAGTGTGTACCGGTATCGCATTCCAACCCTCGTCGGGATATCCGGCGCGACTCCCAGAGCAACGGCATCGCTCGGTGTGCACACGGTCGGTTGAAAAGAAAGCTGCCAGCTCCATCGGCGCCGGGTTGACTCTCGGGGCCAGCTGCCTAACCATTCCTCTTCGAAGTCCGCCAACAGTACGGGTACTAGCCACCAACCTGCTTCATTCCCTGGGCCTGATGTCGCATGCCTCTGGCCGGCATCGGCGCCGGTGGGCCTTGTGATACACGGCTCCTTCGCGCTATGGAGGACGCACCATGGCGACATTCCTGTTCCGCGTCCGCAGGGCGGCAGCTGACCGACCGCGGCTCGTTCCGGTTGCCGTGGCCGCAACCACGACGGCCCTGGCGGTTGGACTCGTCACTTTGCTCCGGCCAATCCTTGGTACCAGTCTTCCATCCCCCTTCCTCGCCGCCATCGCGGTGGCCGCCCTGCTCGCCGGGCGACGCGCCGCCTGGATCACCGCCGGCCTCGCGGCTGTTGTGATCCCGCTCCTCTACGGTGAGACGCATGGCCTCGCGAGTCTCACCACACCAGTCGGTATCGGCCGGTTCCTGATCTTCGCCATCTCCGCCATCGCGGTCGCACTCGTGTGTGCGGATCTGCATGGGCAGCGGCAACGGGCCGAAGCGCAGGCAGAGGAGAATCTCAGACTTCGCGATCTCGCCGAGGACACCGCGGCGCAAGCCGAGGAGGAAGCCGCGCGCGCCACCGCAGAGGCGGTTCGTGCGGCCGAAGCTCTGGAGGGCCTGCGCAAGGTGCGCAACGAGCTTGAGGCCATCGTCCAGAGTGCGCCCATCGCCATCTGCAGCGTCGATCCAGACGGCATCGCGCGCATGTGGAACCGGGCGGCGGAACGGGTCTTTGGCTGGCCTGCATCCGACGTGATCGGCAGGCCACTTCCCAACGTGCCAGCAGCGCTCGCGGGTGAGCATCGGACCGTGCGCGAGGGCGTGCTCGGCGGCAAGACCTTCGCCGGGCACGAAACGATGCGGGTAGCGGCAGACGGGCGGGAGATTGACGTCCTGCTCTCGACCGCACCGTTGCAGGATCGGGCGGGCCAGGTCACCGGCGTAGTCGGCATGTACCAGGACGTCACTGAGCGGAAGCACCTGGAGGCCCAGTTCCGGCAGGCCCAGAAGATGGAGGCAGTGGGGCGACTGGCGGGAGGCATCGCGCACGACTTCAACAACGTATTGACCGTCATTCAAACCGCGGCTGGCAGCCTGCTCGGCGATCTTCCTCCAGATGACCCGCGCCGGGCTGAAGGGGCCGCCATTGCGGACGCAGCGGTCCGTGCCG
>DASSHL010000387.1:0-2842 GCA_035692845.1 Gemmatimonadales bacterium | reverse complement strand
GGACAAGCTACGGGTCGAGGGTCGAGGGTCCATCGAGCCGAAGATGGCCCGCCCGTCATTCCCGCGAAAGCGGGAATGACGAAGTTCGAGACTGATGCCTCAGGCCCCATGCCCCATGCCCCATGCCCCATGCCCCATGCCTCCCACCTCATTTCCCCAGAAACTCCCCGATCGGCATCAGCGGCTCGAAATGGTCGCACACGATCTTGATCGTCGCCAGCATCGGCACCGCCAGGATGGCACCCGGAATTCCCCACACGAACCACCAGAACGTCACCCCCGCAAAGACCGCCACCGTATTGAGCGCCAGCCGGTGCCCCAGGATCATGGGCGTCAGCACGTCCGACTCCGCCACATGGATCCCGACGAAGACCGCCGGCGCAATCAGCGCATGCCCCGTGTGATTGAAGGTGATGAGCCCCGCCACCAGCAGGATGAATGCATTGATGATGGGCCCCACGTACGGCACGAAGTTGAGTGCCATTGCCACCACGCCCCAGAGCGCCGGGTTCGGCAGGCCCACCAGCCACGCGGTGACGCCAGTCAGGATGCCGACGGTCACATGGATGGTGCTGGTAGTGAGCATGTAGACCGAGATCTGTGCCTCGGTCTCCCGCGCAATCTCCACCGCGCGGCGCTTGTCGCGGAATCCCGGCAGCACCTTGATCAGCTTCTGCAGGAAGAGGTCGCCCGACGCGAGGAGAAAGAAGCTGAGGAAGATGGCGATTACAGCTGCCTCCACCACCGCGCGCGTGCCCCCAAACACTCGGCTCGTCATGCTGGGCTGCTGCACCGCCACGGTTTTCGTCTTCTGCTCCTCCATGCCCGTGGCCTTCTGCACCTGCTCTGCGGCTTCGGTCACTCGCTCCACCGGCTTCCGGAGCTCGTGCATCCGCTGCTCCAGCTGCTTCATGCTCGAGGGCCCCCGCGAGACCCACTCCGCCGCCGGCGCCGCCAGCCGGTACGCTGCAAAACTCACCAGCGTGAGCAACGCGATCAGGATCAACGCCGCGCTCAACCCGCTCGGGACGTGGAGCTTGTCACGCAGCCAGCGGACCAGTGGACTGAAGAGCAGGTTCAGCAGCACCGCAATGGCAACAGGCAGGAAAAACGCCTTGGCGAAGTGCAGGGTATACAGCAGGGCAAGCACGAAAAGCCCGGCCAGCAGGAACGTCCGCATCGCCGCGCTCTCGCCGATTTCGCGGACGGTGCGGTGGAGATCGGGAACTTCGGGGGGATCGTTGCTCAAGAGGCTAGGGGTCAGGGGTTAGGGACGAGAGACGAGAGCCGAGGGACGAGGGACGAGGAGCCGGCCACGCGATGTCATTGCGAGGAGCGCCCGGAGGGTGCGACGAAGCAACCTTGTAGCCCGACCGTGATCTTTCGGCCGATGCTGACTCGCGCCACCATGCTTCGACTCGGCGTGATGCTCCATGAGGAGAACGCTTTCGGGCTGCAAGGTTGCTTCGCGCCTTCGGCGCTCGCAATGACACCCTGACCCCTGACCCCTAGCCCCTAATCCCCAACCCCTAGTCCCGCCGGCGCCCGTGCCCGCCCTACCGCGCCCGCCAGCGCCAGCAGTACCAGAACATAGGGCAACATCAGGAAGAGCTGGTAGGGCACGTCGAGCCCCAGCGCCTGGAGGAGAAACTGCAGCGCCGTGGCCGCGCCGAACAGGAGCGACGCGGCCAGGACACCAACGGGACTCCACCGCCCCAGTACCACGATCGCGATGGCCACGAACCCGCGCCCCGCTGTCATCCGTTCCGCAAAGGTCCCCACCTGGGCCAGAACCAGCGACGCCCCCGCGATGCCGGCGAACGCCCCTCCTATAATGGTAGCCCGGCTCCGCACGCTGGTAATGATGACGCCCGAGGCACGCGCGCCGGCCAGGCTTTCTCCTGCCGCCCGCATCGCCAGCCCCTCGCGGGTCCGGAAGAGCAGCCACCAGACGCACGGAACCGCCAGGAAGGCAAGGTAGGTCGTGCCTGGCTGCCCGAAGAGTGCCGGCCCGATGAAGGGAATCTGATGTAGCAACGGAAGCTTGATGGGTGCCAGCGTGGGAATCGAGAGCGCCGCCCCTGCCGCGCCGAATACCGCACGATACACCGCACCAGTGAGCCCCACCGCGCCCAGCGTGATGGCGGTGCCGGTGATGATCTGGTCGGCCCGGCCCCGGATGGCCACCAGCGAGAAGACCCACGAGGTCAGCGCACCGGCGAGCACCGCCGCACCCACTCCCGCCCATGCGCCACCCCAGGACGCGCCGATCGCCGAGGCCAGCGCGCCGCACAGCATCGCGCCCTCGATGCCCAGGTTGATGACGCCGGCACGCTCGGCGACCGTCTCGCCCAGTGCCGCCAGCAGCAGCGGCGTGGCGACGCGCACCGAGGCGGCGAGAAAGCCGGAGGCGACGAGTTCGAGAGTCATGAGTCGTGAGTCATGAGTCGTGGGTCATGAGTCGTGAGGTTTGCCCTTCGTCATTCCCGCGAACGCGGGAATCCATGAGGGCTTCGTACGTACGGATTCACTACGGATGGGCCCTCATGGACCCCAGCTTTCGCTGGGGTGACGATCGTGGAAGCTCCGCCGCGACTCGTGACTCACGCCTCAAGCCCCATGCCCCACGCCCTTGGCCATCAGCCCCCGCTGCCTCGCATCCACCAGCACCAGCCCAATGATGATCGCCGCTTCGATGACGTAGACAATCACCGCCGGCACACCCGCATCACGCTGCATGCCTGCGGCACCAGCCTCGAGCGCGCCGAAGAGAATCCCGCTCGCAATGATCCACATCGGCTTGAGCCGGGCCAGCAAGGCAACGGCGATGGCGGTGAAGCCG
>DASSHL010000386.1:0-4083 GCA_035692845.1 Gemmatimonadales bacterium | reverse complement strand
GTGCGGTAGATGGCGATCGCCGCGCGCATCAGTGAATCGGCGCGAGCGAGGTTCTCATGCGCCGCGGCGATCTCCGCAAGTTCAGTGAGCGTGCGCGCCAGCGCAGGGGACGGCGTCCCTGACGCATTGTGAAGCCGCAGCGCTCGCTCCAGCAGCGGCTCGGCGCCGGCCAGGTCTCCGCGTCGCCGCCGGCTCTCTCCCCAGTCGCTATATGCCGTCGCAACGGCCGCACTGCGCGGACCGTCAACCGCCTGAGCCACGTCGACCAGGCGGCGGTGCACGGCCTCGAGCCGCACCGAATCGTGGATAAAGCCGAGCAGCTCCGTCATGTGGCTCAGCATGGCGCGCGATTCGGTGAAATCGCGGACAGGGATGCTGTCGAACAACAGCATTGCGTGGCGCGCCGTCGCCTCCACGCTGTCGCGCTGCCCCTGGCCGTGAAAGACATCCGCGAGCTCAACCGTCAACTCCCACATCGTCAAGCCTGCTGGCCCGAGTGCACGTTGAAGCACGATGGCCTCGCCGAGCGCCTCACGAGCGCCATCATAGTCGCCGAGATGCAGACGAGCGCGTGACAGCTGGCGCAGGGTGCCGACATTCAGCGCCGGATCGGCCACATCCTGCTGGCGCTGCAGGGCAAGCGCTCGCTGGAGCAGGGCCTCGGCCAGGTCACTGCGGGACAGGTTGTCATACGCGCGCCCGATGACATTGAGCATGCGCGCCATGATGAGTGGCTGCCCCGCCAGGTCGAGCTGGACGCGTTCCGCCCCCTGATCGAGCAGCGTCCGGGCACGGATCGTATCTCCCATCCCCGAATGCGTGGGGTCGGCCACCTCGAAGACACCCACCAGAAAGTCCGACACCTGGCGTGCAGCAACTGCCTCGCGCTGCGCCCGGTCCCGTTCGCGCGCGAGCGCCCGGGCCTGGAGCTGGACGGTCAAGCCGTAGGCGAGCGCCAGAAATACGATGACGGCGGTCAGAGCAGCGCCGGCACGATGCCGCCTGATGAAGCGCGATGTCCGATACACGGCAGAATCGGGCCGAGCCGTTACGGGAAGTCGCTGCTGGTGACGCTCGATATCATCCCGCAGTGCGCCCACCGACGGATAGCGCCGGTCCGGCTCGCTGCGCAGCGCCGTGGCAGTGATGACGTCCAGGTCACCAGTCAGGCGACGGCGAAGCCGATTCGGCTCACTGGACCGGGCCCCTGCCACCTGTTCCGCCGCCGGCTGCCGTGTGGCCGCGATGGAGACGGGCAACGGTTCCCGATCGTTCCGCGGCAAGGTGGCAGCCGCGTCCGATCCGGGCCGGCAACCTGCCAGCAACTCGTACAGCAATGCGCCCAGCCCGTAGACATCGGTGGAGGTCGTGATGGCTCCGCCATGCAGCTGCTCCGGCGCGGCGTATTCAGGCGTGAGGGGCTGGCGGCCTGCCTCGGTCAGCTCCGTGGTCGCGTCGGCACCGTCGGAAGCGAGCAGCCGGGCAATGCCGAAATCGAGCAGCTTGGGCTCGCCGTCTGCGGTCACCAGGATATTCGACGGCTTGAGGTCGCGATGGATGACCAGGTTGCGGTGAGCGTACTCGACGGCGAGACAGACATGCTGGAAGAGGGTGAGGCGCTGCGCGATGGAAAGTTGCTGTTCGTCGGCGTAGCGGGTGAGCGGCAGACCCTCCACATATTCCATCACGAAGAAGGGGCGTCCATCCGGCGCGATGCCACCATCCAGCAGGCGCGCAATGTTGGGATGCTCGAGGCCCGCGAGAATCTGCCGTTCGCGCAGGAAGCGAGCGAGAATGGCGCGGGAATCCATGCCCCGTTTCAGCAGCTTCAGCGCAGCGCGCTGGGTGAACTGTCCATCCACCCGCTCGGCCAGGAACACCTGGCCCATGCCGCCCTGGCCCAGCTCGCGCAGCGCACGCCAGGCGCCGAGCCGCGGCGGCGGCGCGTCCAGCTCCGCCATGGCATCGCGTACGAGGCCCGAGGGTAGCGATGCGAGGAAGCCTTCGCCGCAAGCATCCCGGCTCAGCAGCAGGCGCTCGACGGCCGCGCGCACCTCGGGCCGGTCCCGGCAACGCTCGGCCAGCAGCGCGCTCCGCTCGCGCGGCGACAGCCCCGCCGTCTCGGCGAACAATTCCGCCACCGCATCCCAGTCAACCGCGCTCATGGCGACGGCGCAGCCTGGACCGGGCGGAGAAAGTCGTGAAGCCAGGCGCGGGCGAAAAGCCAGTCGCGATCGATCGTGCGCGTCGTCACGCCCAGGGCAAGCGCGGTTTCCGCCACGCTGAGCCCGCCGTAGAAGCGGCATTCCACGACCTTGGCCGCCCGGGGGGCGATCGCTGCGAGCCGCTCCAGCGCCTCGTCGAGTTCCAGGACATCACTGGCGTCGCCATCGGCTAGCTCGGCTGCGCACTCGAGTATGACCGGACTGCGGCCACTGCCGCGCTTCAGTCGATGCCGCTTCCGGGCATGCTCCACGACAATACGCCGCATGGCCTGCGCCGCCGCGGCGAAGAAGTAGGCCTGGCCCCGGCGCGTAACCGCACCGCCCTGCGCCAGACGCAGGTAGGCTTCGTGCACCAGTTCGGTGGTGGAAAGGGTTGAGGGACCATGCTCTGTGCGCAGCCGGCGGGCTGCCATCCGCCGCAATTCCTCATAGACCAGCGGGAGGAGCGCCTCCAGAGTGCACGCCGAGGTATCATCGGCGTTGCTCAGCATGGTGACAACCTGCTCATGAGTCGATGGCATCATCAGCGATCCGCGGAAGGCCTGTTCGCCAACTTAACCCTCGGTCACGGACATGGCGAGCGCATGCCAGACTGATGCGCAGTATGCCCGGCGGCGCCGTCAGCCACCGGGCGATAGTGCGACCTATTGCACGATTACCGTCCCCGACATCGCGACTCCATGCACCGCGCAGTCGTACTTGTAGGTGCCCGGCGTGTTGAAGGTGACCGAATAGGACTTCCCGCTGCCGTTCATGATGGCGCTGCTGGTGAAGTTGGGTGTCCCGATCGACTGCACGCTGTGCGACGCCGCCGTGGCATTCCACGTCCAGGTGACCGTCGTGCCGGCGGCGACCTGGATGGTTTCCGGCTGGAAGAAGTCATTCCCTACCTCCACATCGGAGGTTACGGGAATGTCCTCACCCGTCGCCGTGAACGTGACCGGTGAGCCGGCAAGTCCTGTCGCTGACGCCGTCGCCGTGTTGGCGCCGGCCACGGGACCAAGCGTCAGCACCGCGGTCGCGGCGCCACTGACCGAGCTCGTGGAGGCAGCCGGCGCGATGGTGCCGTCACCCGCCGTCACGGCCCACGTCACATTTGTTCCTGCGACGGCGTTGCCGAACTGGTCCTTGACCGTCACCTGGAATGGGGCAGCGAGCGCCGCACCGACCGTGCCCGTCTGGTTGTTGCCGCCGGATGCTGCCACCTGCGTCGCGGCACCAGCGGTTGCCGTCGCGCTGAATGTCACCGGCGACCCGCTTGCCGAGCTCACCGTGGCAGTCGCGGTGACGTTGCCCGCTGCATGGGGCAGGGTCCAGGAGGTGGAGGCCAGGCCGTCGGCGTCGGTCGTCGCCGAGGCCGGGTCAACTCCCGCCCCGGTGCCAACGGCAGCGAACGACACGCTGACGCCCGACTTGGGCGTTCCACCCTCGGTTACCCGGACCCGGATAGGGTCGGCGAGGGCGGCACCGACAAGTGCGCTCTGGGCATCACCACTCCCGGAGGGCGCCTTGGCCACGGCCAGCTCGGGCGGTGGCGGCGGGTTGGTGCCGGAGTCGGACCCACCACAGGCCGCCAGGACGAGGACAAGTGCTACCTCTGTACAATTGCGGATCGCTCGCATCGTCGCCTCCCGTGTCGATGAACCATCTGGATGCCTGGGCTGTTACTGCTGTGCAAGCGCTCTTCCGGGGGACGTCAGATGCAGCGGGTCCAGCGGTACGCGTCCGGAGCACTCATGGCACGTGATACATCACATCCTGACGACTATCAGCCACTGCGCCGCCGAACGGTGCGGGGCGCCCGATTTACGGAGGGCACCCACCGGGCCGGGGGCGTGATTCCCTGGCACATGCACAG
>DASSHL010000385.1:0-2451 GCA_035692845.1 Gemmatimonadales bacterium | reverse complement strand
TGGACGCCGACGCCCAGGAATGACAGCCCTGCCTCCAGCATTATCGCATTGCCGAACCCGAGTGCTGCGGCCACCAGCGCCGGCGTGAGGACGTTCGGCAGGATGTGACGCACGAGAATGCGGAGCCGGCCGCCGCCCAGCGCCCGGGCGCCATCAACGAACGGCCGAGCCATGATGCTTCGCGCTTCGCCGAACACCAGGCGCGCCACGCTCATCCACCCAGTGACGCCCAGCACGAGGATGACCAGCACTGCACTCGGCTGCCAGAGGGAAGCGAGCAGCAGAAGCAGCACCACGCGCGGCAGCGCGAGCGCAAAGTCGGTGATCCCCAGCAGTCCGGTGCGGACCATCCCGCGAGTCGCGCCAGCCAATGCTCCCACGCCGAGACCGAGCAGCGACGAGATCAGCACGGCGAGCGCACCTACGGCGAGCGAGAGCCGGGCGCCATAGAGCAGCCGGGCCCAGACGTCGCGCCCCAGCCGGTCGGTGCCAAGCAGGTGAAAGACGCCGTGCAGGTCGGTCGTACCGGGCCCGAGGAAGCGGGTGGCCGCGACATCACGCGTCAACTCGGGCCCGATGCTTGTGACCAGTGGCGCACTAAGCGCCAGGCTGATCACCGTCACAAGGATCAGCCCGCCCCAGGCGGCGCGCCGGTCACGCAGCATGCTGTTCACGCGTGGCTCGTCTCGCGCAGGCGCGGATCGGTGAGCGCCGCCAGCCATTCCGCCAGGAGGTTGCCGGTGACGACCAGGATGGCGCTCACCGCCGTCGCAGCCATCACAACCGGATAGTCCCGCGCCTGTACCGCTTCGACCAGCACTCGGCCCACGCCGGGCCAGGCAAAGATTGCCTCCACGAACACGGCACCGGAAAAGAGTGCCGGCAACGAAAGCCCAAGCAACGTGACAACGGGGACGAGCGCGTTGCGCAGCACATGGTGGTAGCGAACCCGGCGGCCGGAAATGCCCTTGGCGGCGGCTACGGTCACGAACGCCTCACCCTGCACGTCGAGCATCGCCGCGCGGACGAAGCGCGCGGTGCCGGCGATGCCGATCAGTGTGAGCGTCGTGAGTGGAAGGGCGAGATGCCGCAGCGCATCGATCACCCGGGCGCCGGGACTCAGGAAATCGGCGTCCAGCCCGGTGGCGCCGAAGGCCGGGAGCCACCGCAGGGCATACGCGAAGAGCATGACCAGCATCAGACCCAGCCAGTAACTCGGCATGGCAAAGAGGGTCACCGTGGCCACGGAGAGCCCGGTGTCCAGGCTCGTGCGGTTGCGGGCAGCCTGGATGGTTCCGATGATGATGCCGATGAGATAGCTGAGCAGGAGCGAGATACCGGCCAGTTCCACGGTGCGCGGCCAGGCACGGGCGATCATCCGCAGGACCGGTTCGCCGGTCTCGATCGAGCGTCCCCAGTCGCCCCGCACGAAGGCCCGGGCCCACTCCGCAAACTGCACCGGCAATGGCCGGTCCAGCCCAAGCACCTGACGCTGGGCTGCCACCTGGCCCGCCGTGGCGCTGGGGCCAAGCAGCCGTCGCACCGGATCGCCCGGAGAGGCGTGCAGCAGCACGAACGTGAGCGCCAGCACGCCTACGATGACGGCGATGCCGCGAACGAGCCGGACGAGCATGGAGACCAGCATCCGCCTATTCTACCGCATGACCCGAGTGCGAAACAGCCGCATCGCCCTGGCAGCGGTGCTGGCCCTGACTGGCTGCGGACCGATGGCCGGCCGCCGCGGGGCGACGGTCATGTTTGCGTCCGGGGCCGATCTCCAGAGCATCAACCCGCTGCTCACCCTTCATCCGCTTGCCCATCAGGTGCAACGTTACGTCCTGTTCACCACGCTGGTGCGCTATGACAGCGCCATGCAGGTCGAGCCGTATCTGGCCCGGAGCTGGCGCTGGTCGTCCGATCACCGGCAGCTGACCTTTACGCTCCACGGCGACCTGCGCTGGCACGATGGCAGGCCCACGACGGCGCACGACGCCGAGTGGACCCTTAACGCGGCGCGCGACAGTGTCACCGGGTATCCGAGGTATCAGGACGTTCGCCATGTGCAGCGAGTCTCCGCGCCTGATGACACGACGCTGGTCCTGACATACAGGGATCCTCAGCGCACCATGCCTGACGTGCTCACCGACCTCGCGATCCTGCCGGAGCATCTCCTCGGCAACACGCCGCATGGCGAGTTGCGCCAGGCGCCGTTCAACGAGCATCCGGTCGGCAACGGACCTTTTCGTTTCGTGTCGCACGAGGCCAACCGGCGCTGGGTCTTCCAGCGCAACGACCGCTTCCCCGCGTCGCTGGGCGGCCCGCCGAAACTGGACCGGTTTATCGTGGTCGTCGTGGATGAGCCGGCGACCAAGCTTGCGGCCCTGAGCTCCGGAGAGCTCGACTTCGCCGGGATTCAGCCGGCGCATGCGGCCTTCGTGCGTCGGGACCCGC
>DASSHL010000384.1:0-9320 GCA_035692845.1 Gemmatimonadales bacterium | reverse complement strand
GGTCGCGAAGTGTCATGGCGTGTAACCGAGGTTGGGCGCAAGCCAGCGTTCGGCGAGTTCCAGCGGCCATCCCTTGCGGCCGGCGTAATCGGAAACCTGGTCCTGGCCGATGCGACCCAGGCCAAAGTATTGCGACTCGGGACGCCAGAAGTAGAAGCCGCTCACTGACGCACCTGGCTGCATGGCGCAGCTCTCGGTGAGCGTGATGCCCACCTTCGGCGCATCGAGCAGTTCGAAGATCAGCTGCTTCTCGGTGTGATCGGGACAGGCGGGATAACCGGGCGCCGGCCGGATGCCCTGATACTTCTCGTGAATGATCTCGTTGTTGTCGAGCCGTTCATCCGCTGCATAGCCCCAGAACTCCTTCCGCACCCGTTCGTGCAATCGCTCCGCGAACGCCTCGGCGAGCCGGTCGGCCAGCGCCTCCATGAGAATGGCGCTGTAATCGTCCTGTGCCGCACGCCGCTCGGCGATGAGCTCGGCCACGCCCAGCCCGGCAGTAACGGCAAAGAGGCCAACGTAGTCCTGCGTGCCCAGCTCTTCAGGTGCCACGAAATCGCTGAGTGCGAGATTGTATCGGCCGTTTCCTTTCTTCATCTGCTGGCGCAGTGTGCGCGAAACTTTTTCGGTCCCGTTGACGCGGAGGGCAATGTCATCGCCACGCGAGACGGCCGGGAAGAATCCGAACGCGGCGGCGGCGCGCAGGCGGCCGCCGCCCACCAGTGACCGCAGGATCTCCTGCGCATCAGCAAAGAGCTGGGTGGCGGCCTTGCCCTGCACCGGGTCGCTCAGGATGTCGGGATAGTGGCCCCGCATTTCCCACGACTGGAAGAATGGCGTCCAGTCGATCCGCTCGACCAGCTCGGCCAGGGGATAGTTCTCCAGGTGCCGAACGCCGAGGAAGGTCGGCTTGGGAACGGCGCGGGACCAGTCGGGCGTGAGCCGGTTGGCGCGCGCTTCGTCAATCGTGACTCGGGGCTCGGCGGCCCTGCGGCCGGCGCGCTCCTCGCGCAGCGTGCGGTATTCATCACGCACCTGGGCCGCGTAGGCGGTGCGGTTCTCAGCGCTCAGCAGGCTTCCCACCACGCCAACCGCACGCGAGGCGTCGGCCACATGCACGGTGGGACCCTTGTGATAGGCCGGCTCGATCTTCACAGCGGTATGCGCGCGCGAGGTCGTGGCCCCACCGATGAGCAGCGGCAGGGAGAAATCTTCCCGCTCCATCTCGCCCGCGACAAAGGTCATTTCCTCGAGCGACGGCGTGATGAGCCCTGAAAGGCCGATGATATCCACCTTTTCCTGGACCGCTGTCTCCAGGATCTTCGCGGCCGGCACCATGACGCCGAGGTCGATCACCTCGTAGTTGTTGCACTGAAGCACCACGCCCACGATGTTCTTGCCGATATCGTGCACGTCACCCTTGACGGTGGCCATCAGGATCTTGCCCTTGGCCTGCACTTCGCCCGACTTCTCCGCTTCCATATAGGGCAGCAGGTGCGCCACCGCGCGCTTCATGACGCGCGCGCTCTTCACCACCTGTGGCAGGAACATCTTGCCGGCACCGAAGAGATCGCCGACCACGTTCATGCCATCCATCAACGGTCCCTCGATCACGTCGAGCGGTCGGGTGGCGGCGAGGCGGGCTTCCTCGGTGTCATCCACGATGTAGTCGGTGATCCCTTCCACCAGCGCATGGCGGATACGATCCGTCACGGGCAGCGCACGCCAGGCGAGATCGGGCCCGCTCCCCGAGACCTTCGACGCTGCCGAATCGGCGATCTGCAGCAGGCGCTCTGTCGCATCGGGGCGACGATTGAGCACCAGGTCTTCCACCCGGCGCAGCAGTTCGGGCTCAATCTCGTCATACACCGCCAGCTGGCCGGCGTTGACAATGCCCATGTCGAGCCCGGCGGCGATGGCGTGAAAGAGGAAGACGGCGTGGATGGCCTCCCGCACTGCGTCATTGCCGCGAAAGGAGAACGAGACGTTGCTGATGCCGCCGCTGATCCGGACGTGCGGCAGTGCTGCCTTGATGCGCCGCGTAGCGTCGATGTAGGCCACGGCGTAGTTGGCATGCTCCTCGATCCCGGTACCGATGGCGAAGACATTGGGATCGAAGATGATATCCTCGGGCGGAATGCCGGCGCCGGTGAGCAGCCTGTACGCTCGCGTGCAGATGGCCACCCTGTGCTCAGCGCTTTCGGCCTGGCCCTTTTCGTCAAACGCCATCACCACCATCGCCGCCCCGTAGCGACGAGCGAGCCGGGCGTGCTCCAGGAACGGCGCTTCGCCCTCCTTGAGCGAGATGCTGTTGACCACACCCTTGCCCTGCACGCACTGGAGGCCCGCCTCGATCACCGACCACTTGGATGAATCGATCATCACCGGTACGCGCGAGATGGCGGGCTCGGAGGCCACCAGCTTGAGGAACGTCGTCATGGCGGCCTCGGCGTCGAGCATGCCTTCATCCATGTTGACGTCGATCATCTGCGCGCCACTCTCCACCTGCTGGCGCGCCACCTCGAGTGCTTCCTCGTGCTTCCCATTGAGGATGAGCCGGGCGAAACGCTTGGAGCCGGTGACGTTGGTGCGCTCGCCCACGTTGACGAAGAGGGAGTCGTCATTGATGACCAACGGCTCGAGCCCGGCAAGCCGAGTTGCAACGGGAATGTCGGGCAGCTTGCGGGGCGCCTTGCCGCGCACCGCCTCTGCCACGGCACGTATGTGGTCCGGTGTGGTGCCGCAGCACCCGCCCACGATATTCACCAGTCCGTGCTCGGCCCATTCGCCGAGCTGTACTGCCATGGTCTCCGGCGTCTCGTCGTAGCCGCCCATTTCGTTGGGCAGGCCCGCGTTCGGGTGGGCGCTCACGAAGATCGGCGCCACTCGCCCAACGTCACTGACATACTGCCGCAGCTGCTTCGCGCCAAGGGCGCAGTTGAGGCCGATGGAAATCGGGTTGGCGTGCGCCACCGAATACCAGAACGCTTCAGCCGTCTGGCCCGAGAGCGTGCGGCCGCTCGCATCGGTGATGGTGCCGGAGATCATGACCGGCACGCGCTCCATGCCAGCGGCAAACAGCCATTCGACGGCAAAGATGGCGGCCTTGGCGTTGAGCGTGTCGAAGACGGTCTCAATGAGCAGGAGATCAGCGCCGCCTTCGATGAGGGCGCGCGCCGCTTCTTCGTAGGCGTCCGCCAGCTCGTGGAACGAGGTGTTGCGCGCGCCGGGATCGTTCACGTCAGGCGAGATGCTCGCAGTGCGGTTGGTGGGTCCCAGCACGCCGGCCACGTACCGTGGCCGCGTGGGATCCTGCCGCTCGAAGTCATCAGCGGCCTCACGCGCCAGCCGAGCGCCCTCGCGATTGAGCTCGGCCACCAGTGACTCTGCGCCGTAATCGGACTGGGCGATGCGGGTCGCGTTGAAGGTGTTGGTCTCGAGGATGTCGGCGCCGGCGGCGAGGTATTGCCGGTGGATGTCGGCCACGATCGCCGGCTGCGTGAGTGTCAGGAGATCGTTGTCGCCCTTGAGGTCGCGGGGCCAATCACGGAAGCGCTCGCCCCGGAAGGCGGCTTCATCCAGCCGATGGCGCTGGAGCATGGTTCCCATGGCGCCATCGAGCACCAGGATACGTTCGGTCAGCAGGGATGGCAGGCGCGCCAGGCGCGAGCGTCGGTCAAACGGTGTGGGTACGGCAGGCTTCACTCTGGACTCCATATGACAACCGCCCGATGCCAAAACGGCCCGAGCGGACGCGTTTTAGCAGTTTGTTTAACGTGGCCGCAAGCTGCGCAAATCGCCACGGGATCGGATTGAAGGGAAGATAGTCGGTCGAGGGTCGAGGGTCGAGGGTCGAGGGTCGCGAAGCTCGCCATGCGGTGTCATTGCGAGGAGGGCCCAACGGGCCCGACGAAGCAACCTTGCAGCCTTACATCGGAGCCCCCGACGGAACTCCCCCCGTGAGATCGCAGTCGGGTTGCAAGGTTGCTTCGCACGCCTTCGGCGTGCTCGCAATGACATGCGTGGCGAGCTTCGCAGCGAGCCGCCTACAGCCTCTCCTCCGCAATCCTCCTAACTACGTCATTCCGCGCCGAGCGATGCACCGTCCGGATCACCGCGCGATGGCGGCGCGGGTTCCACGCCGCGAGGACCTGCACGGCGAGCGCGCGCAGGGCATCCTCGGGTGACATCGCGTGCGGCAGTCCATCGGAGGCGTCGAGCTGCAATTGGCCGTCGTACAAGGCCACTTCGCGAAGGACCGCCTCGGATTCGGGGCACTGCTCCAGCACCACGGCGTGCATCAGCGCCATGGCGCGCGGCCAGGTTGCGCGGTGGCCGTGGATGAGATCTCCCGCGAGGCAGCGCCTGAGGTGCTGGTGGGCGGTGGACATACATCAGACCCAGTAGAAGGAAATGAGCTCGCCCGGCCTCGGCACAATCGGCGTGCGGATGCTCAGGCCATTGATGACCGGCTGCTTGCCGAACCCCGGATCGCCGGGATCGGGGTGCACCGTGCGATACAGGTGGCCCTCCTGCCGGAAGGAGCCGAGCATGTAGCTCACCGCCTGGTCGAGATAACGGGTGCGGAACGCGCCAAGCTTCCCGATGGGAATGGCACGGGTGGTGTTGGAGCGGGGCAGGGTGAAGCCCGGCAGCGCGACCGGGCGAGACAGGAAGCAGGCGTCGTAGAGATACCAGCGTCCGCTGTGGCGCAGGAAATTGACGCAATGTCCGTCACCCAGTTTCTCGGGGACGCCCCAGAAGCGATATCGCGCCCTGGTCGTGGAGCGCACTGGCGCCTCCTTCACTGGTCGCCGGAGCACGTCATGGAAGGTGCTCGGTGCTTCGGCGACCGAGTCGCGATTGATACCTGGCTTGCCCACGACGATGGCGCACCATCGAGCACGGCCGCCGCTTTCGCTCTGCCAGTCAACCAGGAACGAGCGCCGCTCCACCGCAACGCCCTGCGCCGCGGCCATCGCCTGGAACATCCGGTACCAGCCGCCGCAGTAGCCGCCACCCGTGCTGAGCATGCTTCGCACGTCCCACGCCGGCTTGGCGTAGCTGAGTCCAGAGGCCGGAAGGTGGCTGAGGATGGCGTCGCAAATCTCTTTCGGATCCTTCCGGCCCGCCGCCCACGCGCAGGTCCACTGCATGACCGGGGCGTAGACCCAATCCGGATGATTCTTGAAGTCATTCACGCCGGCCCACGCCTTGGCTGGGCGGGGACGGCGCCAGGCCAGGCAGATCTCATGCTCCGAGTCTCCGAGCGGCACCCTGAGGTCGCCAACTTCGCCGGTCCAGCGCCAGCGGACCCGCCGCACGCCCACGGTGCTGGGCAGGCGCTTCGACAGCCTGAAGCTCACCGGCTGCGAGAGACCATTCCGGCCAAACGCCAGTTGCACACGGCGCGCGGCCACTCCGACGATCTTACCTCGGGCGCTGGCGCCGATAATGGCAGTCAGCTTGGCGGGCCCGGTGACTCGTCGAAATACCACCCGGATGTGCGGCCGCGCACCACGCACATATGCCACCGGCGCCGAGCGCTCCTGCCGGATCCATTCGGCGTGCTCGCTCAGCAGCCGGTCGGTGGCCGGCGCCCGCAGCGCGATGGCGTCGCGGTTGCCCGGAAAGGCAAAGGCGATGCTGTGGATGTGGAAGGCCGCAGGGCGTGGGGCGTGAGGCATGGGGGTCGCAGGTCGTGGGTCGCGGGTCACGGGTCACGGGTCCAGCGCTCCGTGCCCAGCTTTCAGCTTTCAGCCTTCAGCCTTCAGCCTGAACTACCTTCCCTTCACCCATCCGGCAAGATCCCAGTTGACGGCTGTGCCACCGGCCCGTATATCCCAGCGGACTCCTTCGTAATCCATGGGCGGTTGGCGGACCAGTCACATCGGCTGGCCGAGCAGTCCTACGTGAGGGGAGGCAGCATGAACAGGTTCGAGAGCAGGGATGTGATGATGCCGGTGACGGCGTCGGAGACAGGCGAGCTGGCATGGGCCGATGGCGACAGGGGAGGTCCCTGCAAGCAGCCGACCAATTGCGGTGCGTGCACCAACACCACGCAGAAGAAGCCCAAGATCGTCGATGGTGAACTGGACGAACTCCGGCTTCAACTCGAAGCGGCCCTGGCCTGAGCCGCCCCTAGCCACCCGGTGCGGCGACTCGCACCGGGTGGGCTCCGATTCGGCCATGGCCCATTCTCCTTCACTTTCCACCCGGCTGGTTCGGTCGGCGGTGACCTACCGCCTGCTGGAGCCGCACGACCTGCACCCTCCGCTCGCGCCGTGGCTCGCGGCGCAGGCCTCCCATCCCGCATTTGGCGGCGTCCTCATGCCGACCGAGGACGGCTTCCGGGTCCAGCGCGTCGTGACCCGCGACACCGCCCGTCTGTTCCGCGCGCTGGCTAAGCCCCAGCGTCCGCCCCGCGCCATTCCCTCGCGCGCGCTTCGCGCCCTGGTCCTCGATGGCCTGCTGGAAGTTCGCGAAGGACGCGGTTATGTCAGCGGCGCCGCGGCACGGCGATACTGCCTGGGCATCAGGGAAGCGCCTGAACCCGGCACCACCATCGGCATGCTGTCGCTGGCAGCGTTGCGCACGTCCGCGGCGCTCGAGCTGCCATCTTCCGGTGTGATAGCCCGGCTGCTGTACAGCTTCAACACGCTTCCCGCCACTCCCGACTGGCGACGCCGCTATCCCGACGCCATGTCGCTCGACTCCGTGCTCCGGCGAAGCATTCCCGGTTCAGCGGGACTCGGTGCACCGGAAACAGCGGGCGACGGCGCCTGGCTCTCCTGGGACCGCGCGGCTCCGTTGCGGCCCGAGGGCTGCGTCTGGAAGCTGTACCTGAGCCCGCTGCCCGAGCACCTCCTGCCCGCGCTCGAGGCCGCGGCGCACCAGCGTGAGGCATTCTCGATAAAAGTCGGACGGGATCTCGCCAACATCCTGCGCGCCGACAAGCTGGTGCTGTACTTCGCCACGCGAGCGCGGATGGAGCGGGCCGCCGGCCGACTCGGGCGGGAGCTCGCCGGCATTCCTGCTCAGGGCGTGCCCTTCACGCGACAGGTTGGCGATTCGGCGCTGCTGTCCTGGGGCGTTGACCCTGACGGTCAGGACGCTGCCGCCCCGTGGAGCGGCGACAGCAGCTGGCGCGCGTGGCTCACGCACCGGCTCGCGACCGCGCTGGTGCAGGCGTTTCGGGACCCGGGATGTTCCGTGCCAGCCTGGCGCTACGCCATGGATCGCGTGTCATTGGACGGTGTGGATGTCCGTGACTGGACGCCCGAGCGACGCTCGAAAACGCCAAGGCGACGGCATGGCCATCACTGACCTGCTGATACTTCCCGACGATGTCCTGCTGACGCCGCTCGCCGACCTGCCCGGCGCCCTGCGCCGTCAGCTGCCTGCCGTGCCGCACGGATATGCGGTGGGACGGGCGCGGGTGCGCGCCTCGTCCAAGGTGATCGGGCAGGACGCAGCTCGGCTGCTCCAGCATTTTCGGCGCCCCTCGCGCATCGTCGATGCGCTGATCGTGGAGAGCAATGGGCACGATCCGCGTGTGGCGCTCACCGAGTCCTTTCCTCTCTTGCGTTCCTGCTATGAGGCCCGGATCCTGGTCCCGGCCCATTCTCCAGACGCCCATGTCATCGAACCCTCACTCGACAAGGGTGAGCGCGTTGGAGGCCATGTTGTACTGCGCCCCGTCGCGGTGCTCGAGGACAGTGAGGTGTACCAGGTGCGCGGGCCCGGTGGAGGAGTCGCAGCGCTCAAGATTGCCCGGCCTGGCGCGCAGCTTCGAATGCGCCGTGCGCTCGCGCGGGAACGTGACGCCCTCACGCTGATTGATGGACATGGCGCACCGCGAATGCGAAAGGCGGGAACCTTCGAGGGCCGGCCTTGGCTCGTCATGTCCTGGTGCACCGGCAGCTCCGCGTCAGTGCGCGCGGCCGAACTCCGGGTGCAGGGCCCGGCCGGCCGGCCAGCCCTGCTCGGCCTGCTCAGCGCCGTGGCGCGAGCGTACGCTCGGCTCCATGCCCGTCAGGTTCTCCATGGCGACGTGCATGCGGGGAACCTGCTCGTGGGCACAAGCGGCAGGATCTCGATTCTCGATTTCGGGCTGAGTCGCCTCACGGGAAGGCGGACACTGGAACGCGGCGCGGTGCTTCCCTGCGCGGAACCTGCGCTTGCGCGCGCATGGCTCAGCGGCAGCGCACCACCTCTGCTCACGGCAGCAGGTGAGCAGTTCGTCATCGCTGCACTGCTTTACCAGCTTGCCGCCGGAGCCGCGCACGTGGGTCCAATCCAGGATCGCTCGGTGTTGCTGCGCGCGATTGCTACCACGGTGCCGGCTCCGTTCGCTGAGCAGGGGATGGCGCCCTGGCCCGATCTCGAGGCCGTACTTCGGCGAGCCATGGCGCTCGAAGCACGGGATCGCTATCCCTCGGTTGAGGCGCTGGCCGCCGCACTCAGTCGCTGCACTCTTCCGCCGGCCGCCCCTGTACCGGTGATCAGCTCAGGGCACCGGACCGATGCCTGGATTCGTGCGCTTGAGCGTCACTCTCCCGCCGAGTGGGCCCGACGCCTGGCGCCACCCCGTTGCTCGGTAATGCACGGGATGGCTGGTACGGCGTTCGGGCTCTACCGCCTGGCCATGCTGCGCGATGACCCTCGGCTCCTGGCTCTCGCGGCCGGATGGTGCGAGGTCGCCAAGCATGCCGCGGCGGGCCGCGGGGCATTCCACAATCCGCGCCAGGGTCTCGGTGCGAGCGTGGCTGGTACGGTGGCACCGTTCTTCACTGCGTCCGGCCTCCTGCTGGTGGATGCGCACATTGCCCAGGCAACGGGACAATGGGCGCGCATGGCGGCGATCATCAGGGAGTACTGTGCGCTCAATGTGGCGGCCGAGCCAAGGATCGAGCTGGGGCAAGGCATTGGCGGTGTGCTCCTCGGCGCGGCGCAACTGCTCGAATGCGCACCGCCGGAGCTGGTAACGCCACGCCGCGCGCTGCTCACATTCGGCAGGGCGCTCGCGCAGCGGCTGGAGGCCGCTCTCCCAGCGCTCGAAAGCTTCCCGTCGCTGACCGGTCCGTTGGAGAACAGTGGCATCGTCCACGGCTGGGGCGGGGTGCTCTACGCACTGCTTCGCTGGCAGCGCGCTGAAGGCGTGGCCCTCACCGATGGCGCCGCCGGCGCGCTTGCCCGCCTCTGCCGTCTGGCCGAGCCGCGCGGCCGGGGTGTGCAGTTCCCGCACATGAGCGGCACCGGCCGGCACCATGATATTCCCGGCTGGTGCAACGGGCCATCCGGCCTCGTGCATCTCTGGA
>DASSHL010000383.1:0-3767 GCA_035692845.1 Gemmatimonadales bacterium | reverse complement strand
CGCTGGGTGGTCATGGCATCAAAACTGTCGGCCACGGCGATGATGCGTGCCTCGATCGGGATGTCATTGCCGCCCAGCCCATCGGGGAAGCCGGCGCCGTCCATCCTCTCGTGATGAGAGCGGACACAGCGCAGCACGGCCGGCGACTGGTGCGCGAGGGGCGCCAGCATCTGCTCGCCCAGGGCCGGGTGCTCGCGGATCTGGCCCACCTCATCCGGTGTGAGGGTGCCGGGCTTGAGCAGGAGCGACTCGCGGGTGCCAACCTTGCCGATATCATGCAGCTCGCCGCCGAGCCGGATCTGCTGGAGGTCGGCGCCATCGAAACCAAGCTTGCGCGCCGTGGCCACGGCGTAGTGGCTGACGCGGATCGAATGACCCCGGGTATAGGCGTCCTTGGCCTCGAGTGCCCGCGCCAGCGTCTGGACGCCCTGGAGGAAGATTTCGTGGATCCGGTGGGACTGGGTGTGTATGCGCTGCTCGAGATATTCCTGGTAGTACCGGTTCTGCAGGAAGAGCGCCCGCTTTTCCAGCGCTCGCGCCACCCGGGCCCGCAGTTCGCGAATGGAGACCGGCTTGAGCAGGAAATCGGCGGCGCCGTAGTGGAGGCACTCCACTGCCGTGGCGCTGTCGGCGGCACGGCTCAGCAGCACCACCGCGGTGTCGGGGGAGAGCCGCCGCACGTGAGCCAGCAGCTCGAATCCATCGAGGTCGGGCATGCGGATGTCGGCCACGATCAGCGGCAGGTCCTGCTCGCTCTCGAGCAGGGCCAACGCCTCCGTGCCACTTCCCGACTCGAGGCAGGAAAATCCCTGTGCCGAGAGGAGGCAGGTCAGCGCTTGGCGAACATCAGTATCGGGATCGAGGACGAGGCACTGCGCCGAACCGGCCGGGACCGTTTCGGTGATCACTGTGGTCATTGCATTCTTCCTGGCGAAAGGCGCCCACGAGGGCCGAACGCCGCACAAAGCCCACTTACTTTAGAAGGTCCGGGCAAGATTGTAAACACTTCCAAGTGCGGACCGGCGCAAATCAGCGCATGAAATCTCCCGTTTTTCACCTGATTCCGCACACCCATTGGGACCGGGAGTGGTATGGCACGCGGGCGGCATTCCTGTCCCGGCTGCTTCCGATGCTGGACGGGGCGCGGGGCACGCTCCGCGCGACGCCCGGGCTCCCGTTCCTGCTTGATGGCCAGACAGTTGTCGTCGAAGACTACCTGACAATGCGCCCCGAGGCGCACCAGGAGATTGCCTCCCTCGTGGCCGCAGGCCAGCTGCAGACCGGGCCCTCTCGTGTGCTGGTGGATGAGCTGGTCCCATCGGCGGAATCGCTCGTTCGGAACCTGCTGCAGGGCAGGCGGGACCTCCGCTCGCTGGGCGGCAAGTGCCGCACTCTCTACTCGCCGGACGCCTTCGGCCACCCATCGGCGCTGCCAATGCTGGCGCACCAGTTTGGGCTTTCCGGCATCGTCCTCTGGCGCGGGCGCGCAGGCCAGCGCGACTTCTTCCACTGGCGGGCGCCTGACGGCTCGGCGCTGCCGGTCTATCACCTGCCTTCGGCCGGTTATGAAGTGGGAGAGGCGCTGCCGAGCGATCCAGCCCGGCTGGCTGCGGCATGGCCGCCCTTGCGTGACGACCTGATGCGGCGCGCCGCCTCGCGGCACATCGCCGTCTTTATCGGCGCCGATCATCACCCGCTCCGCACCGACCTGCGCGCGCTGGTCTCGGCGATGGCGGAACTCGACCCGAGCGCCGAGGTCCGGCTCTCCTCGCTCGATGATTTCATGGCGGCCGCGGGGCCGGAGCTGAGCGACGCAGAGGTGGTGTCGGGCGAATTGCGCGGCGGAGAGGCCCACACCTGGTCCCTCCAGGGGGTCCACGGAACCCGTCTCCCGCTCAAGCGGCTTAACGCGCTCACCGAGCTCCTGCTCGAGCGACACGCCGAACCACTCGCAGCGCTGGCCAGCCGGGCGCACTGTGACGACCAGCGGCCACTGCTCGACATGGCCTGGCGCCTGGTGGTGGAGACCCAGTTCCACGATACGATTTGCGGGACGGTGCACGACGATGCGGCGGAGGAGGCGACCCAGCGGCTTCGCGACGCCGGTGTGCTCGGCCGCGCAGCCCGTTCGCAGGCCATGGACCGACTCGGCGCTGTGCCCGACGTGCCCTTGGCGGTGGATCGAGACGCCGGGACACTCCTGCTCTGGAATCCGCGGGCCACTCAGGCCGGCGGCGTCGTGATGGTGGACATCACGCAGTTCCGTGAGGACGTTTTAGTCGGTCCGCCCGATGGGCGTCGGGCCCGGCGAATGGCCGCAGGCAGCGCGCCCGCGCTCATTCTGGATGATGGCACGGTACTCCGCACGCAGATCGTGCGAACCGGATCGGGCGTCGAACGCTTGGACTCGGCGCTTCGCTACCCCGACGCTGATCGCGTTGACGTGACTGAGCTTGCGGTAGTGGTCCCTCCGATGCCCGGCTTGGGGTTCGGAAGTGCTCGGCTCTCGGCGGCTCGCGCTGGCGTGCACCGGAGTGCCAAGCGCGTCCGCTCGAGCGACGGTGTGTCGGCCGATCGCCACGCACTCTGCAACCAGCACCTTCGGGTGCTCCTGCGGGAAGACGGGGCGCTCGATCTTTACGCCCGGAACGGCGTCACGCTTCGGCGCATCCTGGAGCTGGAGCGCCAGTCCGACCTGGGAGACTGCTATACAGCGAGCTTGCGCGGACCCGTGCGGAAGCTGCCCGCTCCGGCCAGCTGGCGCGTCGTTGCTGCCGGGCCTTTGCTGGCCGCCGTCGAAGGACATGCTGGCACATCGGACTTGCGTTACCGGCTGCGGCTCGAGCTCCGGCACGGCGAGGCGTTCCTTCGCGTGCGCATCGATCTTGACAACCACGCGACGGACCAACGAGTGCGGCTGAGAGTTCCGATTGGTGCGGCGCCGTACGCGGTGGCCGGTGCGCCATTCGGTTACGAGCGGCGGCGTCCGGCCGAGCCGTCACGCTCCGAGCGCGAACAGGTCACCCCGACCGCGCCAGCGCAACGTTTTGTCGCCGCGGCGTCGGCGGATGGCGGTGCCGCGCTGCTGACGCCGGGCCATATGGAATATGAGCTTCGCGAGGACGGAACCCTCCTGTTCACGCTGCTGCGCTCCACCGGCCAGCTTTCACGTGCAGACCTGCCGGAGCGCCCTGGGCATGCCGCGTGGCCCACGCCAGTGCCTGGCGCACAATGTCATGGGCGGTGCGCCGTTCATTTCGCGCTCCTTCCATGTGCATCACATGACGCGGACGACGCCACTGCGCTGATGGCGGCATGGGAGGAGGCGTTCCTTGGTCTCCATCCGAAGTGGCACCGCGGCCGCACCGCTGCGGCGCCGGGCATCAGCGCCGAACTGGTGGGACATGGATTGGTGGTAAGTGCCATCAAGCCCGCCGAGCAGGGAGAAGGCATGGTGCTGCGCGCCGTGAACCTGCAGGACCGCGAAGTGAGCGGTGCCTGGCGCATCAGCCCGTCGCCCACGGAGGCGTGGTTGCTCCGCGCTGACGAAACGCGGATCGAATCACTGGCTATCGAGGCCCATGCGATTCCGTTTCGGGTGGGTCCACGCGCGCTCGCCACTATCCTGGTGGTCTGATGGCTCCCACGCCTCGGCTCCGTTCGCTCGACGCCTTCCGCGGCCTCGCGATAGCGGGAATGATCCTGGTCAACAACCCAGGCAGCTGGAGCTACGTCTATCCGCCGCTGGACCACGCGTCCTGGCATGG
>DASSHL010000382.1:0-2215 GCA_035692845.1 Gemmatimonadales bacterium | reverse complement strand
CCGCGGCGGCCCGTGCGGTCGCGAGATCGGCCTCTGCCTCCTCCAGCCGCACGCGCACGTCACGGTCGTCCAGCACCACCAGCGTGTCGCCCTCGGTCACGTGGGTGTTGTCGTCCACCAGCACGCGAGCCACGAAGACCGGCAGCTTTGGCGAGATGGGCGTGATGTGCCCGTCCACCTGCGCATTGTCGGTCGTTTCATGATTGCGGCCGTAGAGATAGCGCTTCACGCCCCAGGCCAGCACCAGCACGCCGATCACGCCAGCGATCAGCCACGGATTGAAGCGGCGGCGCGGGCGCCTCGCCACTTCGTCCTCCACCACGTAGGCCTGCTCGCGCTGCACGTCGGGGCCGTTCAGGACATCAGTTGCCATGATGATTCCAGTCGAATGTTCAATGTTCGTTGTCGAGCAGGCCCGCGGCCTGCATGGCGCCGACTTCGGCAGTGCTCAGCGCGGCGTGCGCCTGGATCACCCCGTTGCGTGCGGCCACGACGGACGCCTGCGCATTGGAGGTCTCCACCGTGCCGGCAACACCCGCGGCAAAGCGCTGCCGAGCCTGCTCCAGTTCCTGTTCCGCCAGCTGCAGCCGTGTGTCCGCCAGCGCCACCTGTTGGCGGGCGGACGAGAGGTCGAGGAGCGCGCTGCGCACCTCGGTGGCGACGCGACGGTGCAGGTCGTCTTCCCGGACCTGCTGCGCGTCGAGCCGGAGCGACTGCTCCTCGATCCGGCGCTGGCGGCGAAACCCGTCCAGCAGCGGCACTTTCACGCCCACTTCCACATGCCACACGTTCGACAGCCGGTCGAGGGCAGGACCCGTCTCCTGCACCGCGCCCTGCACACCAAGCGACGGCAGCTGCTCCCGTCGCACCGCCGTGACGGAGCGCTCGACCGAGCGCGTGCGAGCCACCTCCGCGGCGATTTCGGCACGGTGGGTGAGGGCGTAGGCCACCGCCGAGTCGGGATCCGCGGGAATGCCATCGGCAATGCTGCCGATGGAATCGGGCAGCACGACATTCACCGTGGGCGGCAAGGCCAGGGCGCGGCTCAGGTCGAGGCGGGCGCGGTCCCGCTGGTTCCGGGCCAGCTCCAGGTCGGTGCGCGACGCGGCAAAGGCGACTTCGCTGCGAGTCGCATCGATCGCCGCACTCACTCCCGCCTCGAGCAGGTCGCGCGCCTGCTGATAGAGCGAGGCGGCGATGGTGCTGTCGGCCTCGCGTGCGCGGACCGTCTCGAGCGCTGCCGCGTAGCGGAGATAGGCGACGCCCGCCGAGGTCGCGGCCAGGTTGCCGGCGGCGCGAGCGTCGAGCCCCGCCGCGACAGCGCTGTCACGAGCGGCGGAGACCCGCGACAGCGCGGCCGCGTCGAAGACGGTCTGGCTCCCGGCCAGCGTGAGGCGCCAGATGTTGAACGGGTCGGTTACCCCGGTGAACTCGGCGATACCGAATTCATCGAGGTTCATGGTCTGGCGGCCGAACGTGGCGCCGCCATTGATGCTCGGCAGCAGGTCCGCCCGCCGTTCGCCAACCCGAGCGTTGGCCACCCGAGCATTGAGCCGGGCCAGCGCTGCGCTCGTGGCTCGCGTGCGACCAATCTGCATGGCGGCTTCGAGGGTCAGGGGCACCGGCAGGATGGTGTCGGAAGCGCTTTGCGCCGTGCGCTGTGCGAGCGCCGAGTGCTGAAGGCTGAGCGCGAGGACGAGCACAAGGGGAACGAGCCGTCGAATCATGGAGTCGTGGAGACCGGTCGGGTACGGAGCCCGTTGAGGAGAAGATCGGTGATGCCTTCCACGACCTGCGCATCGCTCAGCGCGTCGGGATCGTAGGCAGCGAAGAAGCTCTGGAGCTGCGCAGCGTGCACCACCAGCATCTGGATGGCCCGGCTGGCAAAGCGGTGCTTCACGGCGCGGAACTCGCCGGCATCCACGCCGCGCTGGATGATTGCGTCGAGCGTGCGGCGGGTGGCGAGGATGACCTCGTCCGAATAGAAGCGGGCGAGCTCGGGAAAATGCGCCAGCTCCCGATGCATCAGCCGGGAGATGTCCACCAGCCGGTCGTCCATCAGGGTGCGCCACATGGCGCAGATGAAGCTCCGGACGAGATCGGTGGGGGAGGTGTCGCCGGTGTCGTGCTTGGCCTGGAAGTCAGCCAGCCGCCTCACGATGTGGCGGCGCACCGTGGCGCGGAACAGTGCTTCCTTCGAGTCGAAATAGCAGTA
>DASSHL010000381.1:0-2629 GCA_035692845.1 Gemmatimonadales bacterium | reverse complement strand
GAAATCGACCAGGACATCCCTGGCGCCAAGGTCGAGCGCGTGGGCGAAGGCATCCTGGTGACATTCGATTCCGGTATTCTCTTCGGCTTTGACTCGACCGTCGTGCGGAGTGAAGGCCGGGAAAACCTCCAGAACCTGGCGGATAACCTCGACAAGTATCCCGACACCGACTTGATGATCGTGGGCCACACCGACAGCGTCGGCTCCGACAGCTACAACCAGGATCTCTCGGAGCGCCGAGCCGTGGCGGCCGCGAACCTGCTCGAAGCCGATGGCGTCGACCGCTCCCGTATCAAGACCGCGGGCCGCGGCGAGACCGAACCCGTCGAATCGAATGAATCTGCGGACGGCCGCCAGAAGAACCGGCGTGTGGAAGTGGCGATCTTTGCGAATGAAAAGCTGAAGGCGGAAGCGAAGAAGCAGGCGGAGGGGAGCTGAAGGGCGAAAGCTGAAAGCTGAGCGCTGAAGGCTGAAGGCTGTTTGCCTTTAGCCTTCAGCCTGTAGCCTTCAGCCTACATGCTATCCGTATTCACCTTCACCCGCACGCCTGTCGAGTCGGCGTGGATGGTGTCATTGCCCGTCCGTACATCCACGCCCGACCCGCTCTCGGTCGGGGCGGGCTGCGCCGCGGGCGGGGCCTCCTTCGTCTCGATGCGGGTCGTTTCCTTGCAGGCGGCCGCCGAGAGAATGGCCGCGGCAGCACCAACTGCGATGAATGCACGCACGAACTACCTCCTGGGTAAGGGGACGCGGTCCTTCCCTACCAAGCTTCCACCGCAAGGTTGTTTCGTTCCGTGACGACCGTCACGCTGACGCGCTCAGCGCCGAGCGCTCAGCGCCGGCCGCGACGCGAGTGCCGTGCGGA
The DNA here is from genome assembly GCA_035692845.1 of Gemmatimonadales bacterium. Lineage (GTDB taxonomy): Bacteria > Gemmatimonadota > Gemmatimonadetes > Gemmatimonadales > GWC2-71-9 > CAMLHP01. The sequence continues at coordinate 1,764 of DASSHL010000381.1, read as the reverse complement.
TCGTGTCGAGCGCCGCTTCACGCTCCGCTCCCTCCAGAGGGAGCCGCGGGGGCCGGACCGCCTCGGAGCCGCGCCCGGTCTCGCGCTGCACCAGCTTGATGAGCTGCACAAACTTGGGCACCGTGTCGAGCCGGAGCAGCGGCAGGAACCACTGATAGAGAGCGCGCGCTTCCTTTACCTGTCCGCCCTGCGCCAGGCGGAAGAGCGCGACCGATTCGGCAGGGAGCGCATTCACCAGCCCCGCGACCCAGCCGTCTCCCCCCGACGCGAGCGCCTCGACGATCATGTCATCGAGGCCGGCAAAGAGCGCGAGCCGGTCACCGAGTCGTTCGCGCAGGGCGGTCACCCGCCGCACGTCGCCGCTCGACTCCTTGACCGCCTGCACCTGTGGAAAGCGATCGGCCAGGCGGGCGACGTCGGTCGCGCGCAGGTCGGTACCGTAGGCGATGGGATTGTTGTAGAGCATGGCCGGCAGCTGGGTGGCGCCGAGCACTGCGGCGAAGTGTGCATCGGTCTCCCGGGAGTCGCCGGGATAAACGTACGGTGGAAGCACCATGAGGCCGCTGGCACCGGCACCCGCCGCAGCCCGCGCCAGCGCCACGCACTCGTCGGTGGAGAGCCCGCTGATTCCCGGCACCACCGGCACACTGCCGGCCGCGACCACGGTGACCTGGATGATGCGGACCTTCTCGGCGAAGCTCAGCGTCGCGCCCTCACCCAGCGATCCGAGCGGCACGACGCCGGTGCACCCGGCCGACAGCAGCCACTCGACGTGTGCGCCGACGTGCGCTTCGTCCACCGATCCATCGGGAAGAAAGGCGGTGGTCGTCGCGGGAAAGACACCGGTCCAGTCGGCTCGCTGCATCAGGTTCAGCCCTCCACGGGAGAAATGGTCGTACAATGATCACAGAGCGCTGCCACGGAGGCCGGGAACGCGGGCGCTCGGGCAATCGCCGGTTCCCAGCCGAACAGCGCTTCCATCGCCGGGCCGCAGACTCGGCCCTGGCACGGTCCCATGCCGGCCCGCGTCATCAGCTTGGCATGGCGCGCATCCCAGGTCGCATCCAGCGCCGAACGCGGGACGTCTTCACACCGGCAGACGATCGTGTCAGGGTCGGCAAGCGCGAGGACCTCGGGCCGCAGGGCAAAGTCCCGCTCGAGCGCCGCGGCAAAACGCTGCTGGCTGGCACGGCGCGCGAGCGGGAGGTCATGATCGGCGGCACGGCCCGCGGCCATGCTGCCGGCGATCTGGCCCTCGACGAGCGCTGCGTCGGCGCCTCCGATGCCGGCGGTCTCACCCGCGGCGAGAATGCCGGCGACACTCGTCTCCTGTCGCTCATTCACGCGAATGCGGCCGTGCTCCACCACGCAGCCGGCGAGCTGGGCCAGCTCGATGTTCGGCACGAGTCCATATCCAGTTGCGAGCACATCGCACCTGATCCGCTCGACCTCGCCCGCTGCGACCCGATCCACAACCAGGCCAGCCGGTGATGACGTGACCCGCTGCACCCAGCTGCCGCTGTGGAAGTTCACGGTGAGCGACTGGAGGCGATACCGCACCGCATCGATGATCTTGCCGGGATGACGCCAGAGTCCCGCGGCAAATCGAGCCAGCTGTGAGGCCGGCGCCTGCTCCACGATGCACACGAGCTCGGCGCCCGCTTCGACGCACGATGCCGCGACCGGAAGCAGCAGCGGCCCGCTGCCCGCCAGCACGATCCGCAGCCCGCGCACCGACATGCCATTCTTGATGCAGGCCTGCAA
>DASSHL010000380.1:0-10651 GCA_035692845.1 Gemmatimonadales bacterium | reverse complement strand
GCGATCACGTCCTCCGACAGCCCGTCGAAGAACTGGTCGGCCGACTCGTGCGCCTCCAGTAGCGAGCTCAGCTCTCGCCGAAGTTCGTCGTCATCACCGCACACCATCTGCAGGAAGGCCGGGCGCTCCGACTTCGGCACGCCCAGCGCCTGGTCGAACAGTCCCGCCACTCGCTCTGCGTGCGTCAGGTCCATCGATGGCCCCGGTTGAGGGGTTTTGGTGTGACAGGTAATGCACGGCCCGGCTCGACGCTACAGCGGCGGGCGACAATCCTCAAGAGGGAGTCGGTGCGGGGCCGTTCATGCGACTCACCTGGAGAAGATATGCGCAGAGATAGTCGACAGGCGTGGTGGGCCGTGGCACAGGCATGCGTCATCGCGCTAGTGCTCATCGGCTGTAACTCGACGGAGCCCCAGCAGCCCGAAGAACCGGTGGCCGGGCTTCGCCTGGAACCGCGGTCAGACACCAGTCTCACCGGCACCGTGGGCACCAGAATCGACTCGGTTCCGGTGGTGCGGCTGGTGACGCTCGACGGCCAGCCGGCGCCGGGACGCCAGGTCCGCTTCGTCGTGTCAGGCGGTGGCACGATCGGAGTTTCATCCGAGCGGACCGACACGGCCGGCTTCGCATCGCCCCACTCATGGACTCTCGGCACCAGGAACATGAGCCAGGCCGTCACGGCATATGTCGACGGTGCGGCCGGCGTCATCTTCACCGCAGCGGTGCACGCGGACCGACCGGCGACGATGACGATCCTGGCCGGAAACAACCAGACCGCTGGGCCTGGCGCGGTGCTGCCGGATCACTTGCAGGTGAAGCTGGTTGACCAGTTCCAGAACCCGGTGGAGGGCGAGCCGGTGAGGTTCGCGGTCGTCCTGGGCCACGGGACCATCGCCGGCGACAGCACGACCACGGATGCCTCCGGCACAGCGAGCTCGGGCGCGTGGACCCTCGGCAGCGAAGGCGGCCAGGTCGTCAGCGCGACAGCGGGCGGGAAGCAGATCAATTTCGGAGCGTTCGCCTGCAACGAGATTTGTGCTCCGGATCTGCTCTTCGTGAGAGGCGACAGCCTCTACCACCTGGCCGATGGCGTGACCACCGCGCTCTTTGGCACGACCGACGTGGCTGCCGAGATTTACGGTCCAACATGGTCTCCGAACGGACAGCAGATCGCATTCTCGGTGTACAACTGGCGTGACGACGAGTCGCTTCTCTACCTCATGGATGCCGATGGCTCGCACCTGACGCTCCGGGCCAACGGCTTCTCCGTTCTGTCCTGGCTGCCTGATGGCGCCCATGTCGCAGCCAATGGTCCAGGCGGCGTGTACCTGCTGACTGCCCCGGATGACGGCGAGGCCCCGACCCTCCTGACGGGGGTCCCTTTAAACTCGGTGTGGTCACCGGACGGGACGAGGATCGCGTTCGTGGACGGCATTTCGCTTTGGGTAAGGAATGCGGACGGGTCGGGCACAGCGACTCTCGTGACCGGCGGTCAGGCGGGCGATAGCCAAGGGTATATCGAGAGTCTGACCTGGTCGCCGGATGGGCTCCGGCTCGCGTTCGTGAAGCGCACGCCCCGCACGTCGGGCTCCGGCCCCGATTACCAGAACAATGTATTCGTCGTGCCCGCCGCCGGAGGGAGCTCGGCGCAGCTGACGACGGTGGATAACGCCTCCGGGGTGGCGTGGTCACCCGATGGAACTCGGATCGCCTTCAACTCGGATGGGAACATCGTCTGGGTTCCGGGCGGCGCCACCTTCCCGCTCTCACCGCTGCCCCTGGTGTCCAATGGCGCGCAAGCCGCGTGGCGCCCGTGAGCCGGGCTGTACAGGGCGGAACGTGCACGATCTCACTTGGAGGCAGTATGCGCTGGCATCATCGGCAGGTGTGGTGGACAGTGGCGCAGGCATGCGTCATCGCGCTGCTGCTCAGCGGCTGTGACTCGACGGAGCCCGCCGAGCAACCGGAGGAACCGGTGGCCGGGCTTCGCATGGAAGCCCAGTCGAAGACGAGTCTCACCGGCACCGTGGGCACCAGGGTCGATTCGGTTCCGGTGGTACGGCTGGTGACGCTCGACGGCCGGCCTGCGCCGGGGCGTGAGATCCGTTTTCTGGTGTCAGGCGGAGGATCGACCGCAATCACGTCACAGCGAACGGATACCGCAGGCGTGGCATCGCCTGGGGCGTGGACGCTCGGGACCACAGTGAGGCCCCAGACGCTCACGGCCCGCAGCGCAGGAGTGGCCGATCTGGTGTTCTCCGTGGCGGTAAAGGCTGGATCGCCCGCTGGCATCGAGATCGTCGAGGGTGATACTCAGACGGCTGCCGCCGGTGCTACGGTACCGGTCCCCTTGCGAGTGCACCTGGCCGACCGATACGGGAATCCTGTCCCGAATGAGTCCGTGACCTTTTCGGTCATCCTCGGCAACGGAACCATCCTCGGCGACCATCCGGTGACGGACGCGCTCGGGTTCGCCAGCTCGGGAGCGTGGACACTCGGTGGCGTCGGCGCGCAGCTGGTGAAGACGTCAGCCGCGGGCTGGGATGTCCTCTTCGGTGCGTTCGCATGCGCAGATCCGTGCCGTGGACGGGATTTCCTCTTCACGCAGGGCTCCGAGCTCTACACCGTGGTGAACGGTGATACCACCACGCTCGGCCATTCAGGGGCGGACGCGGAGTGGTCGCCAGACGCTCAGCGGATCGCCTACTCTCGCTACGACGACTCTGAAGAGCCACCGAGCCTCTACGTCCTGAATACGGATGGCTCCGGCATCGAAGCACTTCTCGTCGGGGTAGCCTGGTACCCATCGTGGGCCCCTGACGGCACCCGGCTCGCCGTAACCCGCCCTGACGGCGTCTATCTGCTGACCCTCTCATCGGGAGACGTGACTTCAATGCTCCTGGTGGAGCACGCGCAGGAGGCTGTCTGGTCACCGGATGGGACGAAAATCGCATTTGTCAGCATCACCTCCGACTCACTCAAGGTGATGAATCCAGACGGTTCGGGAGTTGCCACGCTGGCAACGATCGACGGGCAGGGGGGCGACGCAGGGCTGGGTTGGCCGACCTGGTCACCGGATGGTCAGCGACTCGCGTTCACCAGGTGTGAGGCGGTCGGCTGCGACATCTTCACCTTGGACTCGGACGGGGAAAACCTGACGCAGCTGAGCACGGTATACGATGCGCTGGAACCGGCGTGGTCACCCGATGGAAGCCGGATCGCGTTCTCATCGGCAGGCGGGATCGTCTGGCTCCCCGCCGACGGCAGCATCAGTACGCCCATTCCCCTGGTTGCGGATGCCAACGGTTTTGCCTGGCGTCCGTGAAGCGTGAATGCGCGCCTGCCTCAGTCTCCGCTGGATGGCATGAGCTGCATTTCCCGCAGCAACCACGCCCGGGCAAACGCCCAGTCCCGCTTCACGCTGCGAGGAGACACGTCGAGGGCGGCGGCGGTCTCCTCGACACTCAAGCCGCCGAAGAAGCGACACTCCACCACTCGGCATTGCCGTTCGGCGATGCGCTCGAAACGGGAGAGCGCCTCGCCGAGGCCGGCGAGACGGTCCGCCTGATCAGCGGATAGTTCGAGCGCCTGCCACTCTCCGTAGTCTGCCTTCTCAAGTGATATGTGCGGCTGGCCGCCGCCGCGCTTCTGCCGGCGCCGGTCGCGCGCGTGGTTGCAGAGGATGTGGCGCATGGCCCGGGCGGCGAGCGCGAGGAAGTGGGCCCGGTTCTCGGTGGGCAGGTTCCGCTGGCCGGCGAGCTTGAGGTACGCCTCGTGGACCAGTGCGGTGGTGGTGAGCGTGAAGTCGCCATCCCACCGCCGCCGCTGCCGGTGAGCCAGCCGGCTCAGCTCCTCGTACACCACGGGAAACAGGTCATCCAGGGCCTGACGGTCGCCGGCCTCGAGGGCCTCGACCAAAGCAGAAACGCGATTTGCCACCGTCGCTGCCTCCTCAGTGGCCCGTCTCCGGCGGGATCGGTGTATCGGGAAGTAGGAGACGACAATGCCTTCAAACCGGCACACCGTCCCGTCCGACACTACGGCGGCCGTCCTGAATACTCAAGAGCCGCCCTCGCCCTGAAGGGGGAATGGCACTATGCGCGTCGCACCCGTCGTCCTTGCGATCGTGCTCACCGTCTTGCTCCAGGGCTGTGATGGCAGCACCGAGCCTCAGCCCGTGTCTCAACCCGGACGCCAGCCCGAGGTTCGGGCCACCGCGATCACCCCCATTTCACTCACCGGCACGGTGGGTGCCGACGTCCAGCCGGCGCCTACGGTGCGCGCCACGGACGAGCACGGCCAGCCACTGGCCGGTGTCGCCATCACGTTCAAGGTCACGACCGGGGGCGGCACTATCAGTAGTGGTAGCGTGACCACGGCCGCCGACGGCTTGGCGTCGCTGGCGAGGTGGACACTGGGCACTGCGTCTGGCTCCCAGACCGTGGCCGCAGGGGCGGGCGGCAAGTTCGACGTGGTGTTCACCGCGCTCGCGACCGCGGGTCCGGTGGCGCTGATCACGCCGGCGAGCGGTAACAACCAGTTGGCCGGTGTGGGTCAGGTGCTCGAGAAACCGCTGGTGGCATTCGCTGCCGATACGTTCGGGAATCCCGTATCGGGCATTCCGGTCGCATTCACGGTGATCGCTGGTGGCGGCACCGTAGTCAGCGATGTGGTTATCACCGGTGCAACGGGCATGGCCATCGCAGGAGACTGGAAGCTCGGCGCGGAGATCGGTGTGCAGCAGGTAGCTGCAGCGTCCGGTGGGATCTCGGCGGTCTTCCGGGCGTTCGCCGCGCCGCCGCCGGGTACGCTCCAGGGAAAGATCGCGTTCGCCTCGTGGACCGATTCCAACATCAACATCGCAGTCGTGAACGCGGACGGCAGCGGCTTGACCGAGTTTACGCAGCCTGCGCTTGTCTCGCCTCCGGCATGGTCACCCGACGGCACCCAGATCGCCTTGACCGACGAGGAATATGACAGTGTAAACGATGTAACGCTGTCCGAGATCGCACTCATGACGGCGGACGGCGCGACCGTGTCCCGGCTGACCGAGGGGCCGATCGACTACTCGCCGGCGTGGTCTCCCGACGGCACGGCGATCGCCTTCACCAGCTGGGTGGATCGAACTCCTTATCTCGCATCGCTCAGCATGGCTGATCGCAGCGTGACATTGCTCACCCCGACCCGTGACGCGCAGCCGTCCTGGTCACCCGATGGGAGCAGGCTCGCGTTCGTGAGCGATGAAGCCGGAGTGCAGGACATCTTCACCGCGAACCCCGATGGCAGCGGCCAGGTCCAGCTGACCACTGAGCGGTATGCCTCGCATCCGGCGTGGTCGCCCGATGGCAGCATGATCGCGTTCGTCTACAGGGGCGAGACTGCGCAGGGCGAGCAGGAATTCCGGGTCGCGGTGATGGCCGCGGACGGAGTCTTCGTGAAGGATCTCGCCTCCGCCGGCGTCGCGCGTTCCAACGACGTGGGTTCGCTTGCCTGGTCCCCGGATGGCAGCGGCATCGCTTACTCCTCCTTCTCTGCGTCGTCCGACTGCGATTGCGCTTCCGGGCGTTCAATCGAGTTCGTGTCGCTCGACGGGAGCCGGCAGGTCACTCTCATCCGGGACGCAGTGTCGCCAAGCTGGCACCGCTGAATCTCCCCCACTTCCGTGACGGAACCCGACCAATGATCCTCTCCCGTGCCCTCTCCGTGACGATCTGTCTTGCGACAGTGATCGCGTGCGACGGCACCGAACCGTCAAACACCCCACCGGTCGCCGCCTTCACGGCCCGCTGCAGCCAGCTCGCCTGCATCTTCGAGAATGGAAGCACTGACAAGGACGGCAGCATAGCCACGTATGCCTGGAGTTTCGGCGACGGCGGCACCAGCGCAGACGCGAGCCCGGTCCACAGTTACGCTGCGCCGGGTGGAGGGTTCACGGTGACCGTGGCCGTGACCGACGACGACGGCGCGGCGACGACGTATTCGAAGCAGGTGACAGTGAGGGCTGACAGTCTCCCGCCGGGCAATCTCCCGCCAGGCAATCTCCCCCCGGTGGCGGCCTTCTCGCTCAGCTGCACTGGTCTGGCGTGCTCGTTCACCGACCAGAGCACCGACCCCGATGCCGGGGACTCGGTAATGTCACGAGTCTGGAACTTCGGCGACGGCCAAACGAGCACCACGCCAAGCCCATTCCACAGATATGCCGCGCCGGGTGGCCAGTTCACCGTGACGCTGGCCGTGACCGATACCCGCGGCGTTACCGCGAGCACCGCGAAGGTGACGCTCGTGACGCCGGATGGCCTGCCCATGCACGAAAGCCAGATCGCGTTCCTGCGCGACGGGAAGATCTACCGGGTGAACACCGACGGAACCGGCCTGATCCAGTTATCGGCTGGTCCGGCCGATAGCGCACCGGCCTGGTCCCCGGAAGGAACCCGGATCGCGTTCAGGCGCGAGGGAGAGGCGGCAGGGATCTACGTCATGACCGCCGACGGGGCGAACCCGGTTCTTCTCGTGAGCTCAGGAAGGAGTCCCACGTGGTCGCCGGACGGTCAATGGATCGCGTTCTCCTGTCCGGGTGACGCCGAGTACTCGAATGCCATCTGCAAGGTGAGCACTGCTGCCAACGGATCTGGCCCTGTCATGGTCGTCACCACCGGGGAGGCCTCCGCGCTCTATCCGGCGTGGTCGCCAGACGGCGCCCGCATCGCCTTCAGCAGCGACTGGAATCTGATCGAATTCTGGCTCGACATCTGGACGGTGTCTCCGGATGGAACCCAGGCCACAGCCCTCCGCACCCATCGGTCAGCGCCCGACTTCAGCGATGACGACCTCCAGCCGGCCTGGTCGCCGGACGGCCGGCGCATCGCCGTCGTGCAATGCCCCCATGTCTGGACTTACTGCGACTCCGGCACCATCGCGTTGATGGATGCGGACGGGTCGAGGCGCGTGAGCCTTGCTGCGGCGGTGGGCTACGCCCACCCGACCTGGTCGCCCGACGGCCAGACGATCGCCTTCGCGTCCGCCAATGCGATCGAGTGGGTCAGCGCGGACGGCAGCCAGCGCGGCCGGATCATCGAAAACGGCACTAGCCCGGCCTGGCGGCCGTGAACTGACGGCCGAGAGTCGAGAGTCGAGGGCTTGTCGCTCGTCTCTCGACCCTCGACCCACTTGTCACCCTCAACCCCCTGAGGTCCCCATGTTCATCGGTCCAAAGTCAGCCCGGCGAGCGCGCGTGCTGCTCCTCGCCTGCCTCACTGCGTATTTCGGTGCCGCCTGCGGTGAAGGCGGCAGTGGTCCGAGCGAGGAAGCCACAAGCATCGCCATCATCAGCGCACCCTTCTTCGTAACCGTTGGCCACGCTCTTTCCACCCAGCCAGTCGTCGAGCTGCGTGACCAGAATGGCCGAGCGCTGGCTGTCGCTGGCATCGGGATTACCGCGAGCGTAAGCAAGGGCACGCTGAATGGCACGACAAACGTGCAGACGGACCAGCGGGGGCGCGCCACCTTCACCGATCTGGTCGTGGACGGCATCGCCGGCCAGTCGGAACTCCGCTTCAGCTGCTGCAGGCAGGTGAGCGCCTCCAGTTCGCTATCACTGCTGGGCGACGGGCCAATCCTGCGCCTGGATCCTGAAGTCGTTACCGGCTTCGCAGGCGCCACGCTGAGCCCGGGCCCCAGGGTGCTCCTCAGGGACGAGGGAGGACTGCCAAGGGTGGCTGGCACGGTCAGGTTTGAATTTGATAGCGCAACCACTCTTTCCCCGGTTTCGGTCGTCGCTGATACGAGCGGTGTGGCGACGCTGCCGTCATTCCAGTTTCCCGACTTGCCATCGAGCACGCGACTCCGCGCCGTCGACGTCGCGACGGGTGTGTCCGTGACCTATAGCCTCGTGGGCACTGTGCGAGGCAGGGCATATCCGGACAGCATGGTTGCCGCCGTCACTGCGGGAGATGACCTGACCTTGCCGCGGATTGGGGTCTACGACGACGCCACGAACCCGGTGGCCGGTGCGCTGGTCCGCTACCGGATCGCCAGCGGTGATGGCGCGCTCTCGACTACCGAGGCATATACCGGGATCGACGGCTGGACCGGGCCGGTCACGCTCAGCACCAGCAGTCGAGGAACAACCGTGATTGAAATGGTCGCCGTAGGGTATTCCGGCCAACCGATCCTCGACCCGGTGATCGCGGTGGTTCCTCCTCTCAGCTTCGAGTACGCGGGTCCCTGCGAGCCGGGATGTCCGGCGTCATTCGATTTCGCCAAGCCACTGGAGAGCGGTCCGGCATGGACGATGGATGTCCTCTTCCACATCGGAGTTCGAGATGCGATTGGTCCGGTGCCTGGATACGAAATCACATTGACGAAAGATCCAGCGGCATCGTACTTCTGGGTGGACGACTATGACTATGAAGCCGCGACACCTGAGCAGAAGCCGATCGTGACGGACTCGACCGGGCTCGCCTGGCTAGCCTGGCGGCTGCCGCAGGCAGTGGGATCGTATCACTTCACCATGGGAGGTCCGATGATCGACACGCCGTGGACCTACACGGCGACGGTAGAGTGACCAGCCAAGGGCGCTGCAGTTAAGTTTCCGCAGCGGGCACACGACTTCCGGGGAGCATCCATGGCACGGGTCACGGGCATTGGCGGTGTGTTCTTCAAGAGCAGGGGCGACAATGCCGCACTGGCGGCGTGGTATCAGCAGCACCTGGGCATGACGCTGGAGCCCTGGGGAGGCGCCATCCTGCGATGGCCGGAGGATCGTGCAGGAGACAAGGGCGTCACCGTCTGGCATGTGGCCGAGCGGGACACCAAGTGGTTCGCGCCAAGCGATGCGTCGTTCATGATCAATTACCGGGTCGATAATCTTGGCGAGCTGCTGGCGAGCCTGAAGTCAAACAGCGTCGAGATCCTCAAGGGACCAGAATCCGACGACAACGGCAAGTTTGCGTGGATCATGGATCCGGACGGGAACAAGGTCGAACTCTGGGAGCCAACGGGCGGCTGAAGGTTGAAGGCTGAAGCGTAGACAGCTGCTCCCAGCGCCCAGCTTTCAGCTCTCAGGTTTCCTGCGCAGGGGAGGGTGAGCGATGGCAGAATTGATTGGCCGCGAGGCCTGCATCCCCAACCCTTCCCTCCAGCCGCTGAGCTTTCTGATCGGTGAGTGGCGGACGCAGGGAGTGCATCCCCTGCTTCCTGGCAAGACGCTCCACGGCCGGACCAGCTTTGCGTGGGCCGACGGCGGCGCCTTTCTGGTCATGCGATCTGAAGTTGACGAGCCGGAGATTCCCAGCGGCATCGCGGTCTTCGGCACCGATGACGACACCGGGGAGTGCTCCATGCTCTACTTCGATGAGCGTGGCGTGTCGCGCCGCTACCAGGTCGAGGTGCGGAGCGACGAATGTCGCTTCTGGCGGGACAATGCCACCTTCTCGCAACGATTTAAGGTCCGGCTGGTGGATGAGGGCCGCCGCATGATCGGCCAGGGCGAGATGAAGCGCGGCGACGCCTGGGAACCGGACCTCCAGCTCACCTACATGCGGACTGGGGCCTAGGGCGTACCGCATGGGGCGAGTGACGTATGTCGTGCGACTCTAGACAGTCTCGCCCGTCAGCAAGGAGCCCGCACGTGGGCGCATGGGGCGTGGGACCATTCGACAACGATGACGCGGGCGACTGGATCTGGCAGCTCGAAGAAGCCGAGGACCTGGCGCTCGTCCAAGGGGCGCTGGAGGCGGCCGCGCATCCCGACGGCGACCTGGAATCCTCGCCTTCGTCCGAAGCGCTTGCAGCGGCGGAAGTCGTCGCTGCCCTCGTTGGCCATCCTGCCCCCGATTTGCCCGACGAAGTCCAGAACTGGGTCTCGGCGCATCCCGCCACCGTTTCGTCGGACTTGCGCGCCCTCGCGCTCACCGCAGTTGAGCGGGTCGCCAGCAACTCGGAGCTGCAGGAGCTCTGGGCTGAGTCGGAAGAGGGCGGCGACTGGAGCAAACAGGTGGAGGAGTTGCGGGGGAGGCTAGGAGCTAGGGACTAGGGGCTAGGGACCAGGGGCGAGAGCCCAGCGCATAACTCACAGCTCACCGCTCACCGCTCACCGCTCACAGCTCACAGCTCACCGCTCACAGCTCCTCGCGCCTCACCACCTGATCACTGCTCCTTTCCGCTCGCGCAGTCTCGCACGAGTTCCACGCGCCGGTTGCGCGCGCGCCCCTCGATCGTGGTATTGGCTTCGCGCGGCCGGGCGGCCCCGTATCCCGCAACCCGAAGTCGCGCGATGTTCACCTTGTACTGCTCGACCAGTCGCGCGCGCACAGCCGTCACCCGCCGCTCGGACAGTGCCTTGTTTGCTGCCGCCGAACCGATGCTGTCGGTGTGACCCTCGAGCGTCGCGGTCCAGCCGGGATGACGCGTGAGGATCCCGGCAATCTCGGCGATTGCACTATCGGACTCGGGAGCGAGGTACGCGCTGTTGAAGGCGAAGTAGATGCCCGGCAGCTCAACGCGGCATGATGCGATCAGCTCGCCTTCGAGCGCACCTCCGCCCGGCAGGCTCCCCTTGGTCCCGGCTCCCTTCGCCGGCAGGTCGATGCGCGTGGTCTGCAGTACGTTGCCCGTCTCGTGGTGCGACCTGATCCACTTGAGGATCAGTGGA
>DASSHL010000379.1:0-7527 GCA_035692845.1 Gemmatimonadales bacterium | reverse complement strand
GTCAGCACCGCCGCGAGCAGCAGCCCCTGCCAGGCGTTCCTTGGCCGCTTCACTCCGCGGTCTCGCCCTGGAAGAGGTGCAGTCCGCCATCGCCGCGTCGGGTCGGGAGGATGCCCACCGCCTGGCCGGGCTCCGCCGCGCTGAGCGGGCCGGATACTTCGATGGTACGGCCATCTGGTAGTGTCACGAGGTACGCCGCACCGGCGCCGGTAAACCGGCGGCGCGCGACGACGCCCGAGAGCGCCGACGCTCCTGGTTCCGCGAGATAGACCGCCTCAGGCCGCAAGAAGAGCCAGGCCGGCCCCGCATCAGCCACGGGGTGGCTGCCTGGAATGTCCCACGAGTGGCCGTACAGCTCCACCGTCATGCCAGCGGAGGCCCGGCCGGTCACCGTGACCGGCAGGACGCTCGATCGTCCAATGAACCGCGCCACGAATGGCGAGGCCGGCTGGCCATAGAGATCTTCCGGAGTGCCCAGCTGCGCCAGGCGCCCGCTGTGCAGCAGCGCCACCTGGTCGCCCAGGTCAAACGCCTCGTCCTGCTCATGAGTCACGAACACGGCCGTGATCTGCAGGCGCTTGATGAGCTCACGCAATTCGGCGCGGGTCCGCTCCCGCAGCGACGGATCGAGATTGGAAAGCGGCTCATCGAGCAGGAGGATGCGCGGCTCGGGTGCAAGCGCGCGCGCCAGCGCCACCCGCTGCTGCTGGCCACCGGACAGCTGGCTGATGCCGCGGCGCTCGTAGCCGGCGAGGTCCACCAGGGCGAGTGCTTCCTGCACCCGCCGCGTGAGATCAGTGCCGCGCACGCCGACCGACTCGAGTCCGTAGGCCACGTTGGCGCCGACATCGAGATGCGGAAAGAGCGCGTAGTGCTGGAAGACCATGCCGAATCGGCGGTCAGCGGGCGAGAGTCCCGTCACGCGCTCGCCATTCACCAGCACATCACCGGCATCAGGCATCTCGAACCCGGCCAGCAGCCGAAGCAGCGTGGTCTTGCCGCTGCCACTCGGGCCGAGCAGCGCGAGGATGGAACCGGCAGGCACGTCCAGCGACACGTCGTGCACCGCCTGCACAGTGCCAAAGCGCTTGGAGAGTGACCGCAACCCGAGTGCGGCGCCGGTGCTCATGGCGTGCTCATCCGCGCGCCTGTGTTCCGCACGTGCTGGTCCCAGTAGGCCATCCACGCGCTGCCGTCTCGCGCGAGCAATCCCCAGTCCATTGGCTCCGACACCATGGTCCGCTCCACGTCGGTGACCCATGCTGGCACCATTTCCGGCGGCAGGTCATGGCGCGCCGGCAGGCGAAATACCTTGGACGCAGTGAGCGCCACCGCATCCTTGCTTCCCACATAGTCAATGAAGACGCGGGCAGAATCGGCGTGGCGTGCGTTGCGCACCAGGCCGATGGCATCATCGATCACCGCGGTGCCGCTCGAGGGAAAGGTGTAACCCAGCGGCAGTCCCTTCCCCTCACCGATGAGGATGTCGGGCAGGTCCCAGAGGGTGACCAGGCCTTCACGGCGAGACAGCTTCTCTACCAGGATGGCGGGATTGAGCGTATAGGCGGTCGTCTGCGCATCGAGCCGCCGGAGCCACTGCATCGCGGCGGTCGTGTCGCCAGTCTCACGGATGCTGCGCTCGATGATGAGTCCCCAGATGGCGCGCATGGTGCCGCTCGCCATCGGATCGCGAATGAGCACCTTGTCGTGCCATTTAGGATCGAGCATGTCGTCCCAATCCTTCGGCGCCGAGTCGGCGGGGACCGCATCGCTGTTGAAGGCAATGACGGCGGGGGTGCGATAGACGGGGTAGTAAAGCGAGTCGGGCTGCACGCCGTTGGGCCCCACGGCATCGGCCCACGCCGGCCGGTAAGGCTGCAGCAGCGAATCGGCGACGCCGCGATCAAAGATTGACGTGGGGCCGCCGAACCAGACGTCGGCCTGCGGATTGACGCGCTCGAACCGGAGCCGGTCGAGGATCTCCTGGCTTCCCATGTCGAGCCAGCGCACGTCAATGCCGGGATGCAGCTTTTCGAAGGCGTGCTCCAGCAGGACCAGCTGGTCGCGTCCATGGGGAGAGTAGACTGTAACCGGCGTGCGGCCGTCACCGCACGCCGAGAGCGTCAGGAGTGCAACGAAAAAGAATCCGCGGGTCACGGCACCGGCGCGGGATGAAGCGCCAGCAGGTTGGCAAAGAGGCGGAAGGCACCGGGCACGCCGGCGGGCAGCTCGCGGAAGAACGAGAGTCCGGTGTAGACGTAGCGACCCTTGCCCACATTGGCCACCAGCAGTGAGCCCTTCATCGGTGCTTCACCCGGATCATGCATGGCGAGCAGCGGCGTATAGCCGTCGTCCCAGGTGTGGGCAAAATAGAGACCGCGTTCCTGGACCCAGTTGTCCCAGTCGGCCGGGGCAATCTTGTTGGGCGCCGTGAACACCGGCGATGATGGTTCCAGCATCGTCACTGGCGAGTGCTCATCGGTAACCCGGTCATGCGGCCGCGCGATGGTGAGCGGCAGCGGCGCGAAACCACCCTGGATGAACTGGTACTGCTGATACTGCACCAGCAGGAGCCCGCCCGCCTTGACGTAGTCCAGCAGCCGGCGGTTGTGCTGCACCAGCGCCGCGTCAATTTCGTAGGCACGGGGACCGACCACGATGGCATCGTAGCGGGAGAGATCGCCGTTCTCGAGCTGGGCCGGGCTGATGATCGTCACCGGAATGCCGGCGGCGGTGAGCGCCTCGGGTACCCGGTCGGCGGCACCCCGGATGTAGCCCACCGCCTTGAGCGATGGCAGCGTGAGATTGGCCAGCACCACCGAGACGCTGGCCGGCTGGGTCCATGAGCGGGGCCGCACGTGACTGTAGGCGAGCGAGCGCAGGCCTTCGCTGAAGCGATGGCCATCGGAGGTCACAGCCACGGCGCGCAGCGCATAGCGTCCGGCCCGGGCGGAGGCGGGAATCGTGACGTCGAATGCGTAGGCGTCGCGTTCATCTTCCCGGCTGAACGCAAAGGGCTGGGGCGCTGGTTCCCGCCAGCCGGCCGGCACTTCGATTGTCACCTGCCCGCGCACCGTGTCGCGCGCTGCGTGATCCACCGACACCAGCAAGCGAAGCCGGTGCTCGGTGCCCGCTGCCAGCAGCACCGTGTCCCGGTCCACCCGGACATCGATGGCCGGCTGCACTACCACCGGCAGCCGCACTTCGCCAATCACCTGGTCATTGGTCTTTTCGGTGACTTCCCGCTCTACCGGCACGACATCACCCGGCAATGCCAGTTCCGCACGCAGCAGCGCCGGCCCGAAGGGATCGCCCCAGGAGGCGCGCGCCGAGGCAGGCCAGCGGTAGAGATCGCCGTCCCGCGGCTCGCGGAGGAAGTACGGCGTGGTGGCGTCGGCGTCGGCGGGCACGGTCACCTGAAAGGCCCTCGACGCGACGGCGCCCGGAGCCGGAGCGAGCGCTGCATCCGATGATCCGTGCGACACCGTCCACTCGGCTGGTGCGGCGAGCGAATCGGCAAGCCTGACCGCGGCACTGCCGCCGTTGGCGGCGGCAATGGTCACCGCCAGCGTCTGGCCCGGGGTCACGTGGTCATCGTCGGCGGTAGCATCCAGCGCGATGCCGAGTGCGATTGCCCTTGCCCGCGAGAGGTGTCGTGCCTGGTCCAGCACGATGGGCGAGTCGAGTCTCACGGAGCCCATGATGCGCGACGCGGAATCGAGCGCCGCCGGCGCGAGCGAGTCGGGCTCTGAGCGAATGAGGGCCACCTGCGCGGCATACGCGCGCGCCGCGGCGGCGCCGAGCACCGGCGCGAGGGTGGTATCGATGCCGGCGAAGAGCCCGCCGGTTCCCTTCCCGGTGCGGTCCGTCACCAGCGCCATCCTGATGTCGGATGGGCCCAGCGACTGCAGCTGTCCCATGTTCTGCGAACGGTGCCGGGAACGGCTCGCCATGGCGAGCTGATGGTAGGTGAGACCGGTGACGCGGTCGAGCGCGCCGCCGTCGAGTGTGAGCGTGGTGGGGGGCCCGTTGAACCGGGTGCTCTGGTAGAGCTTGAGCGGCGTCCATGCCGCCAGCCCTTCTTCCGTCAGCAGCTCGGGAAATCGGGTGGAATCGCCGGCGGCCTCGAAGGCGGCGCGCGCGGCCCAGCCTGCCGCCTGGTGCTGGCCGTGGCCGTCGCGCGGGGTGCCAGTGAAGATCGTGACGATGACCTGCGGGCGGAATTTCCGGATGATCCGGGTCACGTCCTTGAGGATGGAGTCCTGCGGCCACTGGGCCCAGGTATCGTCCAGCGTCTTGGAGAAACCGAAGTCATAAGCGCGGGTGAAGTACTGCCGCGCGCCGTCGAGCCGCCGAGCTGACAGCAGTTCCTCTGTCCTCAGAAGGCCCAGTGATTCGCCCAGCTCGCCACCAACCAGGTTCTGGCCGCCTTCGCCGCGGTTGAGGGCCAGGTACGCCGCTTCGGCGCCCTTGCCGCGGGCCAGCCAGGCCAGCAATTCGGTGTCTTCGTCGTCGGGGTGCGCACCGATGACCAGCACGCGCAGGTTGTGGCCCAGCATCCGGGTTTCTTCGGCGTACGCCACCAGCCCGCCCGCACTGGCGGGCTGGAGCTGGGCAGCGAGTGGTGCAGCGAAGAAGAGGAGGAGGAGTGCGAGGCCGCGAAGCGCCCGGCTCATTGGTGGCCGGGGTGTGGGGCGCTCTCGGTCTCGTCGCCCAGGGCCACCTCGCGGAACGACTGCGCGAGCTGGGGATGGGTGTACCAGAGATAACCGCCCATGGCGAACGCGCCGACCAGCGCACCGCCCAGAACGGTCCAGTGCGGGAAGGTTTCCCCAGTCAATGGTCCCAGCATGTAGGCGAGTCCGGCGATGAAGCCGAAGGTGATGACCAGCGCGAAGAGCACACCCATGCGCCAGGCGATATCACGAATGGCGAGATGAAAGAGTGCCGCGAGGCAGATCCCAACCACGATGAACACCGCAAAGTGGACCACGGTCACGACGGCGATGGTTCCGAACTCCCCGGCGTCGGAACTGCCGTTGCCGAACAGCAGCTGCGCGATGGCGTTGGGCGTGTGCATCGGCATGCCGCGCAGCATGTCCACGACGAAATACCAGAGTGCCACGGCCGCGGCGCCGATGACACCGGCCACGGCACCTTCGCGACCGGCAGAATGAGATTCATTCATGTATTGCTTCCCGGTTCAGTTCAGAATCAGAATCCGCCCCGGGGCGCCGCTCCACCTGCGGAGGCAGCCCTCGCAGAGCCGGATGAATCTCGGCGTCCTCGTCGTCCTCCTCTGCGCCGGACGACTCATGGCGACCGGCCACGAAGGCGGCGATGAAGACGCCGAGCGCCAGGCCCAGCAGGCCGGTGGCCACGGTGGGCAGCCGGCCATAGAGAAGGAGCAGCATGCCCACCGAGACCTGGGTGGTCCCGATGGCGCGGAGCAGCTCGTCGAGGTTCTCCCCGTGCAGCCGGCGGACCGAAGCAATGGAGGCCCAAAGCCCGGCCAGCCCCAGCAGGAGGATACCGTACCAGACGATGATCCAGAAGCCGCGGCCAAGCGTCATGCGTGACGTTACCACCTTCCGGAGCGGCGCACCAGACCGGCTGGTGCTATGTCCCGGTGCAGCGCGGACATCCGCACGCCGCACGCAACTGCTCAAAAGTATAGATACCCGTGGCGTGGCCGTCACTCCACACGATCCGGATGCCGTAGGCCCCGATCAGGTCCACCCGCTCCGGCCGGATGTCGTCCGGCACCCGCCCGGGGTCCAGCAGGGGCCGGCCGCTGAATTCATCGACGCAGGTGGCGCAGGGACAGCCGAGGCGGAGGCCTCGCGCGGGGTAGAGCCAGGCGTGGCCCGGCTCCGCCCACTCGATCAGGAGTCCCTCGTCGCGGCGGGTGATGGCGCGGGGGCGCGGAATCGGCATCAGGTAAGCTTCCAGTCCGTTTATACTTGAACAGTGGGCAATTGACGATCCTCTCAACTATACCGTCATCATGACCAGACAGATCCCCGACCCGTTCCGCGTCCGCACCTCCCTCGAAGCCGGAGGCCAGAGCGCCACCATCTACAGTCTTCCGGCGCTGGCCCGCCAGGGCGAGGCCGACCTCGACCGGCTTCCCTTCTCCATCAGGGTGCTGCTGGAGAACGCCCTGCGGTTCCAGGGCCGGGGGATCGTGACGCCGGAACACGTGCGGGCGCTGGGGCGCTGGGAGGCCAGCTCCTCCGGCCGGGGCGAGATCCCCTTCATGCCCGCGCGGGTCGTGCTGCAGGACTTCACGGGCGTGCCCTGCGTGGTGGACCTCGCGGCGATGCGCGACGCCATGGCCCGGATGCATGGCGATCCCCAGAAGATCAATCCCATCGTGCCCTGCGACCTGGTCATCGACCACTCGGTGCAGGTGGACCATTACGGGTCGGCCAACGCGTTCAAGCTGAATGTGGAGCTGGAATTCGAGCGCAATCGCGAGCGCTACCAACTGCTCAAGTTCGGCCAGCGGGCCTTCGAGAACTTCCGCGTGGTGCCACCGGGCACCGGCATCGTGCACCAGGTGAACCTGGAATATCTCTCGCCCTGCGTGCAGCTGCGGGACCAGTTCGGCGAAGCCACGATGTATCCCGACACGCTGGTGGGCACCGACTCGCACACCCCGATGATCAACGGCCTGGGCGTGGTGGGCTGGGGCGTGGGCGGCATCGAGGCCGAGGCGGTGATGCTGGGCCAGCCCTACTTCATGCTCATTCCTGACGTGATCGGCGTGAAGCTGACCGGCTCCCTGCCCCTGGGCACCACGGCGACCGACCTGGTGCTTCGTGTTACCAACATGCTGCGTGCCAAGGGCGTGGTGGACAAGTTCGTCGAATTCTATGGCAGCGGGCTGTCATCGCTGGGGCTGCCTGACCGCGCCACCATCGGCAACATGTCGCCGGAATATGGTGCCACCATCGGCTTCTTCCCGGTGGACGATGTCACGCTCCGCTACCTCCGGAACACCGGCCGGAGCGCCGAGGTGGTGGAGCGGGCGGAGCGCTACTGCAAGGAGCAGGGCCTGTTCCGGACCGACGCCACACCCGACCCGACGTTCACCGATACGCTCGAGCTCGATCTCGGCACCATCACGCCAAGCGTGGCGGGCCCCAGGCGCCCGCAGGACCTGATCGAGCTCAAGGAGCTGGACCGGAGCTTCGCGCTCACACTGCCGGGGCTGATGCAGCCCACCGTGCCGGAAAGGCGGCGGCAGGCAGCGCAGGCCTCGCTGGAGCGCTGGTCGGGCGAGGGCGGGCAGTCGCCGGCCACCGCCACGATCGAGGCGCCGCCGGAGGGATTCAGCTGCAGCTTGAATGGCGAAGATTGCGAGCTGCATGATGGCTCGGTTGTCATTGCCGCGATCACCTCCTGCACCAATACCTCGAATCCGTCGGTGATGATCGGCGCAGGGTTGGTGGCGCGGAAGGCGGTGGCCAAGGGACTGCATACGAGGCCGTGGGTCAAGACCAGCCTCGCGCCGGGCTCGCG
>DASSHL010000378.1:0-2766 GCA_035692845.1 Gemmatimonadales bacterium | reverse complement strand
CCTGCCCCGCCCGGCCGGATTTCATCAATCAGGCGAGTCGAGAGGTCGCCGCTCAGCGTTCCCGAGACGTCCAGCGCGATGACGCCCGCGTTGTAGTACGCGGCGTACAGGATGGCGTTCTGTTCATCCATCCAGAAATTGTGGACGCCCGCCGGTTGCCCATCCACCAGTCCGTGGTGGAAGAAGGCCACCTCCATCGGATGCGCGAGGTCCGACACGTCCACGACATGGATGTCGCCTCGGCTGCTGGTGCCGATGCTGCCGGGTCCTTCCTGCCCCACGAACAGGTAGCGCGCCTCCTGTGTCGCGGGGTTGTGGAACCACCAGCCGTTGTGCACACTCGGGTCCGCGGCGTCCACTGACCCGTTGGTAACGAGCGAGCCCACCAGTGTCGGCGCTGCCGGGGAACCGCCAGCCATGCCGTTGCCCACATCGTAGATCCGCAGGCCAGTGTTCCAGGCAAAGGCAAAGGCCAGTCCGTCACGCACATAGGTGTCATGCATGCCATAGGCGGGCGGGATCGGCACTGTCGCCACCAGCGTGATATCGCCGGTGCCGCCGGTGACGATGGCCGTTGCCGAGAAGACAACCGGTGAACCCGTCAGCCCCGCCACGGCAGCCTCCGCAGCCTGGGCCCCCGCCTGCCCGCCAAGCGTGAAAGTGGTCGCGGCAACGCCATTTGAGTCAGTCGCAGAGGAAGTCGGTGAGACGATGCCTCCACCTGCCGTCACGCTCCACGTCACGGAAACACCAGCCACCGGCTTGGCGTCGGCATCAGTGACTCGCACGCGAAGCGGCTGCGGCAGGGCCGTCGCCGCCAGCGCCTGTTGGCTGTTCCCGTCGAAGGCCATCAGCGTGGACGGCGTTAGCGCGGGAGGCGGCTCGGTGGAGTCACTGCAGGCGAGCGCGCCGAGGGTGAGCAGGAGTGCGGTGGCAGCGCGCATCAATGCATCATCTCGTGGTTCATGCCGGCGTCATGCGCCGGCATTTCCGGCAGCGCCACGCCGTAGCGTCCCATGCGATGGAGACGCATGCCGAGACCTACGCGCACACCGGCGGTGATGCTCCAGAAGGTGTCGCGACCGTAGATGGCCACGGGGTCGAAGCTTGCCGGTGTCAGCGACGTGACGCGGCCGGCCGACACCTCCACGAAAGGCGCCACCCTGAGGCCGGGCCAGTCGTCGGCGAGCACCGCATCGAGTGCAATGGTGTGGATGGACCAGCGGCTCTTGCCGAGGACGGAATTGTCGAGCTGCGGCCGCACGGTCCGGAACGGCTCGCCAGCACGCTGCTCCTCCGGACGCTCGGTGCGCTCGAACCGATACGCCAGACCCGCTACTCGGCCATGCAACGCTGCTTCGGCGAGGACGCTGCGATAGGCAAACACATCATCGCCCTCCTCGGTGCGGGCCCACTCCACAAGAGCGTAGGCTCGACCGAGCCCGGTTGTGCGCTCCAGTCGAGCGCTCGTGCTCCACTTGGCCTGGTCGAGCCCCGCTCCGCTCTCATGCTCCGGCGAATTCACGTTCGCGTAGGATCCTTGCAGCTCGAGGCTCGGCCAGGGCAACAGCGTAAGCCGCCCGGACCAGCTGTCGCCAAACCGCGAAAGCTCGGGCCAGTCCTCGGGACCTGTGGGCTCGTCGCCGTTGAACACGCCGGCCTCGGCGATCAGCGGCCCCGCACGGACCGCCACCACCGCAACGAGCCGCTCCAGGATCTGCGCCAGATGATGGTTGACGGGATACGAAAGAAAGGGCCGAACCATCGGGTCATCACTCCCGAAAGGCGCGAACCCCTTGCCCATCGCAAACGAGGCGCCGTTCACCGTCTCGCCGGAAAAATGCTGCTTCCCGGTGAGCATGAGCTCGTGCAGGTAGGTATGCGGGTGCCGGCGGTCCACG
Source organism: Gemmatimonadales bacterium (assembly GCA_035692845.1). Lineage (GTDB taxonomy): Bacteria > Gemmatimonadota > Gemmatimonadetes > Gemmatimonadales > GWC2-71-9 > CAMLHP01. The sequence continues at coordinate 865 of DASSHL010000378.1, read as the reverse complement.
AAGCCTTCGCCCCACGCACCCATGCTGGGGACGCCATCCGGAATGGTGAGTCCTTCGAGGTTGGCCATCCCGCTGAGGCGGAGCTGGCCCCCGAACGTCGAGGCGTCCGCCATGACCCACGGGGCGACGACGTTCACCTGGTTGACGGAGCCCGCGGTGCCAGGCGCCGGCAGGATGTGAGTGAACGCGGGAGTTGCCGACGCACCGATGACGATTTCTTCGGCCGACTGGGCCGAGGCCGTGCCGGCAATGCACAGCAGTAGCGCTGCCGCCAGGCCGCTGTATCTCAGGACGGCTCGCCCGCGGTGAGAGCGGAGCGGAGATAATCGGCATTCATCCGGGTGATGAAGTCGATGCTGATCTCCTTGGGGCACGCCTCCATGCACTCGCCATAGAGACTGCATGCCCCAAACCCCTCCGCATCCATCTGCTCCACCATGCGAGCTGCCCGCCGGCGTCGCTCGGCCTGTCCCTGCGGCAGGAGGCCCAGGTGCGAAATCTTGGCCGCCGTGAAGAGCGACGCCGATCCATTGGGGCACGCCGCAACACACGCGCCGCAGCCGATGCACGCGGCTGCGTCCATGGCACGATCGGCATCACTCTTGGGGACCGGAATGGCATTGCCGTCCGGTGCGCTGCCGGTTCGCGCCGAGATGTAGCCCCCAGCCGCGATGATGCGGTCGAACGCGGAGCGATTGACGCAGAGATCCTTGATGACGGGAAAGGCGAGCGCCCGGAACGGCTCGATGAGGATCACGTCGCCATCCTTGAAGCTCCGCATGTGGAGCTGGCAGGTGGCCGTGCCCTTCATCGGGCCATGTGCCACGCCATTGATCATCAGCGAGCACATGCCGCAGATGCCCTC
>DASSHL010000377.1:0-2117 GCA_035692845.1 Gemmatimonadales bacterium | reverse complement strand
GAAGGGCTCGGCCTCCGCATCTGGGTGTCCGAGGTGCGGGGCGCCCGGCCGCCGGACCTGAACAGCGTCAACAACCTGAATCACTACATCGGCATGAAGCGGATCGAGAACGATGCGATTCCCGAACTCCGCTTCATGCCGTGGATCCTCGGTGGGCTGGTGGTGACTGGCCTGGCCGCCGCCGCGCTGGGGCGGCCGAAGGTCGTGATCGGCTGGCTGGCGGGTGCGAGCGTGGTGGCGCTCGCCGGCCTCGCCGACTTCTGGAAGTGGGGCTATGACTACGGCCACGACCTCGACCCGCACGCCATCATCAAGGTGCCGGGAATGAGCTACCAGCCGCCCATCATCGGCTCGAAGCAGCTGCTCAACTTCCACGCGACCTCCTGGCCGGACATCGGTGGCTGGTCGATCATCGCGGCGCTTGCCGTGGTGGTCCTCGCGCTGCTGCTTGAACGTCGCCGGCTGGCGGCAGGCTCGCTTGCCCTCGCCGTGACTGCCGCATGCACGCCGTCGCGCACGCCCATTCACTTCGGTGAGGACGCGTGCGAGCACTGCCACATGATCATCACGGACCCGCGCTTCGCGGGCCAGCTGGTGACGCGTACCGGCAAGGTCTACAACTTCGACGACGTCGGCTGCCTGGCGGCGTTCGTCGCCTCCGATGCCGTCCCCGGCGACCAGGTCGAGGAGGTGCTGGTCCACTCCTACGTCACCAGCGACAGCCTGCTGGATGCGGCGGGTGTGCTCTACCTGCAGAGCGATGAACTGCACACGCCCATGGCGAGCGGCGTCGCCGCGCTCCGTCCCGGCCGTGAGGCGGACAGCATCCGCGCTATCCTGGGAGGCACGCTGCACAGCTGGCGCGAGGTGCGGACGGGCACGTCTTCGCCGCTCGAGGCCGTGCTGCAGTGATCACCTCCGCGCTCTGCCTGCTCGCGGCCGTGCTGCCGGCACGCGTGATTCATGTTGCGCCGGGTTCGGCTGTCGCCACGGTGGGTGCAGCGCTGGAGCGTGCGGGGCGCGGGGATACCATCGTGGTGCACGCGGGGCTCTACCACGAGGCGGGCCTCAGTATCACCCGTCCGGTGCAGATCCTCGGCCAGGGTGCGCCAGTCATTGATGGCGGGGGAGCTTCGGTCTTCCTGGTCAGCGCCGACAGCGTTGGCATCGCGGGCCTCACCATCCGCAATGTCGCTCCGAGCTTCACGGAAGACCGTGCCGCCATCCGGGTCGCCAACATCCGGGGCTGCAGCATTCGCGACAACACCATCCGCGACAGCTTCTTTGCCGTTTACGCCGCGCGGGCGGAAGACTGCGTCATCGAGGGCAACGTCATCGTGGGCAGCGGCAGGACGGAAACCGCGAACGGCAACGCCATCCATCTCTATCGCACCCGCGGCATGATCGTCGTGCGGAACGAGGTGCGTGGCCACCGCGACGGGATCTATCTCGAGTTCGGCCGGCAGGCGACGATCCGCGGGAACAGCAGTCACGGCAACACCCGTTACGGACTGCACTTCATGTATTCCGATTCGTGCGCCTATGACGGCAACACGTTCCGCGGCAACCGGGCCGGCGTGGCGGTCATGTACTCCCGCAACGTGGCGATGACCGGCAACACCTTCGCCGGCGCCACCGGCGCCGCTGCGTACGGCCTGCTGCTCAAGGAGATCGGCGACAGCCGGCTGGAGCAGAACACCTTTTCCGGCAACACCGTGGCGCTCTCCCTGGAGGGCGGCCAGCGGGTGGTGGCGCGCCGCAATCGCTTTGTCCGCAACGGCTGGGCGGTTCGCCTCGGCGGCGATGCCGATGCCGGCCGCTTCGAGGGCAACGAGTTCAGCGGCAACGCCTTCGATGTGGTGACCAACAGCCGGCAGGCGCCCACCCGCTTTGCCGGCAATTTCTGGGATCGTTACGACGGCTATGACCTGGATCGTGACGGCCTGGGTGACGTGCCCTTTCGTCCCGTACGGCTCTTCGGGCTCATCGTGGAGCAGCATCCCGAGGCAATCATCCTGCTCAACAGCCTGCTGGTGGACCTGCTGGACATGAGCGAACGGGTCGCGCCGATATTGACACCCGAGCTGCCGGTGGATTCGACTCCACTCATCCGGAGA
>DASSHL010000376.1:0-2619 GCA_035692845.1 Gemmatimonadales bacterium | reverse complement strand
GCATAGTCCTCCGGGTACTGCTGCACCAGCCGGACGCCAATGATGCTACCCCAGGAGAACCCGGCGAGATAGATCTTCCGCTGGTGAAATCGCTCCTGGAGATATTCGGTGAGTTGATGACCGTCCGCCACGATCTGATCGAGCGTCACGTTGCCGGGCGACGAGTCCCGCATGACGGAGAGCCCAGCACCGCGCTGGTCCCAGGAGACGAGCGTGACACCAGCAGAGAGCGACGCATTAAGGGCGCGAAGCATTGGCGTCTGCGGCCAGCCGGGACCTCCGTGAATGAAGAGCAGTACTGGCTGCGTGGCCGACTTCGACGTGATCTCGACGTACTGTGGCGACCCGCCAAGGGTGAGATACATGTGCTCGGCGACCGCAGTCGCCTGCGCCGTAGATTTCGAGGGCGAGCGGCTCCCGCATCCGACGAGGAGTCCAAGCCCGAGAGTAAGGAGACGGAGGTTCATCGCGTCAGATTCTCACGTCGGCGTTCATTGGAGTTAGAGGGCTATGCGAGCCGCGCCAGTCATGCCATTGGTGCCGGTCGCGCATGGCGCGGCTGGTACACGCCGACCTGACCTCCACCCGGCAAGGTCAGCCTGGTGAGGTAACCCCAGCGTTGCTCCTGCACCGTGCTGGTCTCAGCACCCTGTCCTCGCATCTCGGCGACGAATGCGTGAATGTCGGCGCACATCAGGAGGAACTCGTGCGCATTGTTTTCCTCGGATGGGTGCACCGCCACTTCAGCGGGAGGCAGGCCGAAGATCAGCCATCCATGACCGACATCAACGTGCGGAAGCTTGAGCGTGTCACGCAGAAAGGCGCGGTCCGCATCCGGGTCGGTGCTGGAGATCACCACATGCGCGCCATTAATCACGGTGTTCGGCCTCAGGTAGTGACGCTGCCTGGCCGCACTGCGCCACGCGGAACAGTCCATTGATGTCGGCAACGTCGCCCCGGCGGAATCGCGACACGATACCATCCCCCGGTGATCACCAGAAGCCGTACCGCGGCACGGCGCCAGCGCTCGTAGTCAGCTGCATTGGCGACAGAAAACGATGCGGCCACAGTATAGCCCCAAATTCCGAAAACCACACCGGATAGCGCAACGAATGCCAGTGCCCAATGCCAGGCTCGCCTCGGCCGACGAGGCTTCGCAGGCATGCGTCACACGAGGCACGACCTCCGCTCTGCTGCCTAACGACCTTCAGCCGCGGGGCGGCGGCCCCGTCAGCAACCAATGTTCACTGTTGGCCTGACTGCGCCTAGCGTAGCACGGTGCCCCGGCCGACGGCCGCCCCGGCAGCTGCAACCGCGGGTTAGGCCGCGGCGAGGGCGAATCCAGCTGACGCATCGTGAAGTGCCCCAGCGATACGGTCTGGCCCTGCGACGCCTCCAGCCAGGTTCCTGCCAGCGAGTCACCTGAAAGCTGCCCGCTAAGGCCAACGTAATAGTCAGAGACACCCGGAGTCAGTGTGATGCTCCATCGGTCATTGCGGCGCTGAACATCGATCGCATGCCCACCCCAGGAAAGCGGCCACGTGGACGACTCTTCGGCGCGGTGCTTGGCGGCCGTCACCTCCTCGCTCGAGCCACGAGGGTTAGCCTGGGGCGGCACTGGCGAGGGAGTCCGGTAGAGAGACCCGAGCATGTGACCGAATGATGGTTGCAGGGTTGCGCGCAAGTAAGAGCGTCGCGGCGAGGCCAAGGAGTCAGCGATGCGAAAGCACGCGACACGCACTTGGGGCAAGGTATCCCGTAGCGCCTCCTCGGACCGGAGGCTGCCAACGCTGTCCACTGCCAGCGTCAGTTCCCAGGTGCCGGTGATGACGTGCCGCTTGTCGGTGGCCTTAAGCGGTTGCGGCACATCCGGGGCTGGTGTCCAGAAATGCGCGCATGCGGTAAGGCCGGCTGCTGCAGCTATGTAAATCGCGCGCATCTGGACTCTCGGACAGCGGTCTAACCTGGGTCGTCGACTGCAGAACAGCAGCGTTACCATCTTACGCCGCGCGGTCTAATCCGGAAAGACTGCGATGCGGCAGCACATCGGGACCGTTGCAGCGAGGACGGAACCTGCAACTTCCACATCACTCGCTGCGATAGCCTCGCACGGCAGGAACTAAGCCCGTACCGATCCTTGAGTTCGCCTGACAGCCCGCGCGTCTTAGACTGCGACCCGTCGCGAACCCCCACGCCCCAGGCCCCACGCCCCAGGCCCAACTACATTCCCCATGACGGCCTCACCCACGGCCGCCGGGGAGATCCTCATGACCGGAATCACCACCCACGACATCTTCGGCGAAGCCGACGGCGCTGAGCTCGCTGCCGCTGGTTCCTACGGCCAGCGGCCTGCCGGCTTCCGCCTCCCCGACACCACCCAACTGGGCCACGTGGTCCTCCAGGTCGCCGACCTCGACCGCTCACTCGCATGGTACCAGGCGACCCTCGGCCTCGCAGTCCTCAGCCAGGACGGACGCCGGGCCGTGCTCGGCAGCCACGGCCGGGAACGGCCACTGGTCGAGCTCGTCGAGAAGCGCGGCGCAGCGCCCGCACCCCATCGCGGTCGCCTCGGCCTCTATCACTTCGCCATCCTGCTCCCCGAACGCGCCGCACTGGGCC
>DASSHL010000375.1:0-2238 GCA_035692845.1 Gemmatimonadales bacterium | reverse complement strand
GCGGTCCACCGGTTCCGTGAGTGCCGGGCCAGGTGGCACGCGGGCTTCGGCCACCAGCGCGCCGCGTGCCTTCTTGCTGTAGTCGGCGGCAAGCGACGTCACGATGCCGCGCTGGCCTTCGGGAAGCGCCGTGAGCATGGCGAGGCCGCTGGCAAATTCGCCGAGATTGATGAGGGCAACGGCATGAATGGACTGGAGATGATTGCGCACGGCACGGTGATCGCGCAGCGTAACGATGGCATGGCCCGGTTCCAGCACGCGCACGCGCGGGGAAACCGAACCGGTATATGGCACCAGCCGGTTCACCAGCCGGCTGAAGAGCCACGCGCCGCCAGGGAAATGCTGGAGCCGCTTCCATGATACCAGGAGCGACGCGCCGGGATTGACCATTATTCGAAACGCACCACCAGGCGATTGACCCTCGGCTGCAGCCGGCGGAGCGTGGAGTCGGAGGAGAGGAATTCGCCGTCACCCAGCACATGGGAGACATCCGCGTTGGCGTCCCTCGGCGCGAGCGCCACGGCCAGCCTGCCCTCGAGGTCCGCCAGCTGGCCCTCCTTCCATGACAACACCGAGCCGCCGTAGTCCCAGCCATAACCCGCCATGCCGAAGGGCTTGCCGTTGAGCGTCTCGAGCTGCGCCAGCGACACGCCCAGCGTGAGTCCGCGCTTCCCTTGCCAGAGCGTGGTGTCACCGGTGAGCAGGACAAAGCTTGGTGCGCGGCGCTGCAGAGTGTCGCCCCAGGCCACCTCGAAGCGCCGGAGCGGGTCATCCGGAAAAACCACCGAGCCGGGCTCGGATTCGCCTTCGCCCAGGGAGACCGCCTCGGGCTGGACCTGGGCGGCGCCGTAGGCGGCGATGAGATCCTGCTCCGATCCGTCCGCCGTGAGGGCCCCGAAGGAGCTGCCGGGGTCGAAGCTCCAGCTGGCGGAGTCTGTAGACCGTTGATCGTCGACGGTCGACGGTCGACGGTCACAGGACGCAAGCACCAGGAGCAGAACCGCTCCGCCCACCGAAGCCCGTCTCATCTCGGCAGCCCTCCCCGAAACATGAAATACACCGCGCCCAGCAGGCAGAGCCCGGCCCACAGGAAATCGAGCTTGATGGGCTGGCGCATGTAGAGTACGGCAAAGGGGACGAACACCGAGAGCGTGATCACTTCCTGCAGGATCTTGAGCTGAGCGAGCGAGAGCGCCGAGTAGCCGATCCGGTTGGCGGGCACCTGCAGCATGTACTCGAACAGCGCGATGCCCCAGCTCAGGAGCGCCGCGATCCACCAGGGCCGGTCGCCCAGGTTCCGGAGATGGGCGTACCAGGCAAAGGTCATGAAGATGTTGGAGAGGACCAGCAGGAGGGCGGTGCGCCAGATGATGGGCATGGGAGGAATAGTCGACGGTCAACGGTCGACGGTCAACGGCGGCAAGTCGTCGGTCTTCGGTCGTCAGTTCTCAGGGTCAGTTGATGTCCGAAGGCCGATGACTGTCGACCCTCTTACGCCATCCCTCCAATCTGCGTAATCTCCCTGACCCCCAGTTTCGGACCCGGAGCCATCCACATGTACTCCTCACGTCGGTCCTTCCTCGCCTCCATGTCCGGCGCGGCAGCCGCTGCGCCGGTCTTTCATGCCCGTGCCGTGCAACGGCTGCGCGAGAGCTGGGCCATTGCCGGCGACCGCGCGCCCTCGTCGCTCGCCGATGACGAGAGCTACTGGAGCACCATCCAGCGCGCTTTCGACATCGACCGCAGCATCGTCAACCTGAACAACGGCGGCGTCTGCCCCTCGCCTTCCCACGTGCTGGAGCAGATGATCCGCGACCTGCGGTTCTGCAACGAGATCCCGGCGGAACACATGTGGCGGATTCTCGAGCCGAGGATCGAGACGGTGCGCGCGGGGCTGGCGGAGGAGTTCGGCTGTGATCCCGAGGAGATGGCCATCACCCGGAACGCCTCCGAGTCGCTGGAGACACTGATCCAGGGGATCGACCTCAAGGCGGGCGACGAAGTGGTGGTGACCAACCAGAACTACCCGCGCATGCTCACCACGTGGGACCAGCGAGTCCGGCGGCATGGCATCGTGGTGAAGGAGGTCTCCTTCATGCTGCCGCCGCCGTCCGACGATTACCTGGTGGAGCAGTTCGCGAAGGCGATCACGCCGAAAACGAAAGTCATCGGCGTCACCCACATCACCAACCTCAGCGGCCAGATCATGCCGGTGCGGAAGATCGCGGACATGGCGCG
>DASSHL010000374.1:0-7789 GCA_035692845.1 Gemmatimonadales bacterium | reverse complement strand
AGAGACCGTCCCGCAGTGCCGCCCGCCAGGCGCGCCTTCCGTGAGGAATACTGGCCGGCGAGAACCCCGCCTTGGCGCGCCGGAATTCCGGGGTGGCGTTTGCCGAGGACGGAAGCCTGCAGTAATGGCCGGGCGGTACCTTCCAGGCGTCCTGGTACATCGTGCCGGGCGAAGGGACGAAATGGTACACCAGATACTCGGCCAGGCCCTGGCTGGAGAGCGCCGACTGCACCAGGCCCGCCGCGCGCGCCGCGCCCAGTTCACTCGCAAACCAGCGCAAGCCCGGCGCACGCCCCACGTAAAGCGGCTTCACGCCCAGCGGATCCCTCGCCAACCAGAGCAGTGGCTCGGCAGCTCCGCCCCGCTCATCCCACACCGCAAACGCGTAAATGCCATTCAGGAGCGGCAAGAGCTCCGGCCCCCATTCCTCCCACCCGTGCACAAGCACTTCAGTATCGGCTCTCGTGCGAAACTGGTGCCCGGCGCGTTCAAGCTGCCGCCGCAGGTCAAGGTGGTTGTAGATCTCGCCGTTGAAGACGACCCAGAGCGAGCCGTCCTCGTTGCCCATCGGCTGCGCCCCGCATTCAAGGTCCACGATGCTGAGCCGGCGATGGCCCAGGGCTCCGGACCGGCCGAGGAGAAGACGCTCGCCGGCGGCATCGGGCCCGCGGTGGCTCAGCGCGTCCCGCAGACGTCGAGCGACAGCTTCGACGTCCGCCGAGCGATCGTCCGCGAAGACACCGGAGATCCCGCACATTCAGCAAGCACCCAGGCGAACGCTCTTGTGCACACGGCAATGGCGGACTGAGATCGGTCTGGGAGGATGTGGCATATTCGGAATGCAAAGGTAACAGGCTGTCGCGTGGCAGGCACCCGCACGGACAGCTCCCGCAGTGTGGACTGCTTGCACGAGGCTGCAGCCGCCGTTACGTTGCCGCCGGCTTACCTGAGGCAGCATCGCTGCCTTCCAGCGCTCCGTTCGGCGGTGCAATGCGTTCATTCGACATCGTTCATATTGCCCAAACCCAGTTTCCGGACGACCCACGTCCGAGGCGGGAGGCGCTCGCGGCGGCGGCGACCGGCGCCCGGGTGGCCGTGATTGCGCTGCGCGACGGCGCTGACACGCGACCGGTGAGCCGTTTCGGGCCGCTCACCGTCATTCGCCTCCGGGCCGAGCGGCGCCGGCTGGGAATTGCCACGTACCTGTTCGACTACGGCAACTTCCTCGCTCGCGCACGCTGGCTGATCAAGCATCATCCTCGGCTCAGGCAGGCGCAGATAATCCACGTGCACTCCCTGCCCGATTTCCTCGTGGCGGCTGCCGGACCTGCCCGGCGCCGAGGCGCTCGCGTCATCCTCGATCTCCACGAGATCTTTCCGGAGCTGATGAGGGCCAAGCACCCGACTCCGCTGGGCCGGGCGGCCGCACGGCTCGTTGCGGTGGTCGAGGGCTGGTCCCGGCGGCGTGCCGACGTGGTCATCACCGTCACCCGCGACACGGAGGCGATTCTCCGGGCAAGGCCCGCTCGCGCACAGGAGCGACTGGTAATCATTCACAATCTGCCGGACCCGGCAGATTTCGGCCCGCCATTGCCGCCTCGTGTCCGCCAAGGGGCGCCGCTCCGCCTGGTCTACCACGGAACGCTGACGCATCGCTACGGCCTCGACGTCGGTATCGCGGCGCTGGCGGCAGCTCGCGCCCAGGGAGCCGACTTTGAGCTTGATATCTTTGGCCGCGGGCAGGGACGTGAAGCGCTGCAGCGGCAGGTGATGAATGCGGGCATGCAGGACCATGTGCGGATCCTTCCGGAGGCGCCTGCCAGCACGCTTCGCGACGCCCTGCCTGACTACGATGCCGGGTTCCAGCCCATGCGACTCGATGCCCAGACCCGGCATTCGCTTCCTACCAAGCTGCTGGAATGCATTCATCTTGGCTTGCCTGTGCTCACCACACGCATTCCATCCTATGAGACCTACCTGCCGGAGGACGCGGGCTGGTTTTTCACGCCCGGCGATGTGCATGCTGCAACCGACGCCTTGCTCATGTTCGCGGCCGCAGCCCCGGCAGAGCGCCTGCGCCGGGCAATGATAGCGCATGATGCGCTGGCGCATCTTACATGGCCTTGTGAGGCGGAGCGGCTGCAGGAACTCTATCATGAGCTCCAGGCCGGCAGCGCGGAGGACAGGCAGCAACAGGCTAAAGCTGGAGCCCGCCGGGCATAAGGGCGCGCCATTACGTCAGCGCGACCTGCCACGGCTTGCCCGCCGCGCCTGCCAGAATCCGTTCGTAGAGAGCAATCAGCCGCCGCGCGGCAACCCGCTCGTCCAACTCTGACAGTACCGGCGAAGCATCCACCTGCTCCCCGGCCCGCAGTACCTGCTCCACCGCCATTGCCAGCTCATCTGCAGTCGGCCGCGCAATCCGGCAGCCGGTGACCCTGGCCAGCCAGCCCGCCACATCGCCGACATCGACACTGACCACCGGAAGCCCGGTGGCGAGCGCCTCTTTCACGACGTTGGGCGAGCCTTCGGACTTCGATGTCACCAGCAGACAGTTCGCAGCCCGAAAGAAATCGGGCATTTCGGCATGTGGAACGCCCGAGACCTGCAGCAGCTCGGCATCGGGCAACCGAGGCCGGAGCAGATCCATCGTCTGCATGGCGAGATCGAAGCGCTTCTGCGCGGCTTGGCCCGGATTGTGGGGAAACAGTATCACCTGGGCATCCGAGGGTATCCCGAGCCTGCGCCTTGCCTCAGTCCGGGATCCCGGGCGAAAGCGCGTGAGGTCCACGCCATTGGGAATCACTTCCGCCCGGTCACGGTCTTCGGGATGCCGCAGGGCGGCTCGCAAGTTCGGCGACTTGCACACCAGCCCTGCTGCTCGCCGCGCGACCCACTGGCTCATGGCCGCCGCCACGCGCGACTTGAACGTGAGGCCGCCCCCGCGAGCAGGTGTGCCCAGCAGGTCGTCGCCACAAAACGAAATGACGAGCGGCGACGGCTGCCACGCGGCGGTCCATCCGCTCAACCCGTAATGGGCATGCACCAGATCGCATCTCGAGGACAGCGCGAGGGACCGGATGCGCCAGGCATCCGTGAGATAACGCGAGGGATGACGGTGACCCGCGATCACGTGCACTGCGATTCGCACGCCGAGCGATTCCAGCGACCGCGCCTGGGCCGCCACGAAGACGCCGGCCCCTGGCCGTTCCTCGCTTGGCCACATGTTCGTCACGAAGAGGACCCGCATCAGGTCAGCTCAGCACCAATGCGCCAGTGGACACGCGGCCGCTCCGGCCCGCGAGACCGGCGCGTCCGCTCTCGGTCCTGGTACGTGTCCGGACCGGGCCATGCTTCTCAAGCGGCGCCAAGGAGTTCCGCCGCCCGGCCGTCCTGCTCGACCCGCTCAGCCATCCACAAGCCGAAAACCAGCAATGCCCACAGGCGGTCCGCCCTCACTCCGCCCGACTCGAGCGCCTGGAACTCTGCCCTCGCGACCTCGGGATTGATCCAATCCTGGATGGCGCGGCCGCGCCCAAGCACGAGCTTTTCGAATGCCGGCCGCAACGGGCCGAGCAGCCAAGCTCGCACTGGAACACCAAACCCCGTCTTCGGCCGCCGATGGATGGCGGGCGGAAGGTATTTTTGCACCAGCGGTGTCAGCAGCAGCTTATTGCGCCCATGCCTGAAGCCGGTGGCCGAGGGAATTCGCAGCGCAAACTCCACCACATCGAGGTCCAGAAACGGGCATCGCGCTTCGAGGCCAGAGGCCATCGAGGCGATGTCCACCTTCACGAGGTAATCGGACGGCAACCACGTGCGAAGCAGAATGTGCCGCAGTGCATCCTCGCTGGACATCCCGCGAAGGAGGAGCTCGCCAGGATCGTAAATCGCTTCGGGAGACTGGGCCCCTGGCCTGCGGAGCAGCCGCCCGCGACGCTCCGGATCCCATCCCATCCGGTTGGCCATGCCCTCCGTCGAGTATTGGAGCAGCGCGTCAAGCTTGTTGCGCCAGCCGCGGCCCAGGCCATCACCAACCGCCTGACGTAACGCCCGCAACACCCGCTGCGGCACGACGCGCCGGACACGCGATGCGGCCCGCACGCCGTTAAATACGGAATAACCGTAAAACAACTCGTCGCCACCGTCGCCGGTCAGCACTACCGAGACATGGGAACGGGCAGCCGCCGCGATCGCCGCGCTGGGCAGGAGCGATGCATCAGCGAAAGGTTCGCCAACCTGGCGCAGGAGGGCAGGCAACGTCGATGCGCTCACGGCGGGTACTTCGACCTCGCCATGGCGGGTCCGGAGCAGCTCAGCAACCAAGCGGGCATCAGCGCGTTCATCGTGTTCATATCCGGTCGTTCCGGCCGAGAACGTCCGCAGCACATCCGGACTTTCGCCGACGGCTAGCGCCGCCACCAACCCCGAATCCTTTCCGGCACTCAGAAACGCTCCCACTGGCACGTCGGCGACGAACCGCCGTCGCACCGCCTGTCGCAGCAGGTGCTCGAGTTCATCCGGCTCGACAGCCCTGTGATCAGTTGCTGGCAGGGGAGGATTCCAGTACCGCTCTCGCCGAACTTCGACGCCGTCTACAAACCGGAGAAATGTGCCGGGGGGCACCCGGGCCACGCCGTCATAAATAGTGATATCGCCGGGCACTACCAGGTTCGCGAAGTACCCGGCCACCGCGTCGGCGTTCAGTGCTGGGCTGTGCCCAAGCATCGCCAGGATGCATTCCAGCGACGAAGCGAAGAGAATCGCCCCATCGGGCCGGCGCGCGTAGAAAAGCGGCTTCTTGCCGAGTGGATCCCGTGCAAGCGTCAGTCGCCGCCGGACAGGCTCCCAGAGCGCCAGGGCAAACATGCCGCGAGCGTCGGCCAGGGCCTCAGGTCCGTGCGTTGCCAGCTCCAGCAGAAGGACTTCGGTGTCTGAGTCCGTGCGCGCTGACACCCCTTCACGTTCAAGGCGGGCGCGCAAATCCCGGAAGTTGTAGATCTCACCGTTGAACGCCAGGACTGCCCCGTGATCGTGACGCTGGAACGGTTGGCCCGCCGCGGTGCTAAGGTCGATAATGGCGAGGCGTCGATGGACGATCGCAGCGCCATCATCGGCGTAGATGCCCTCGCCGTCGGGGCCACGATGGGCGAGCGAGGCGCCGAGATGGTGAAGGAGCGCATGAGAAACCTCTCGCCCGGGAGTGAAGGCGAGGCCTGCGAAGCCGCACATTCAGCAGGGAGAGGTACGATGGAGCAACGAGTGGAGGCCGGTTGTCACACCGCCCGCCCCGAGTTGAAGAGCACGACCGGGACAGTCCGCGCCAGGATCCTCAAATCGAGCCACACGCTCCACCGGCGCACGTAGTCGACGTCGAGCTCGCACATCTGGCGATAGGAGAGCCGGCTCCGACCCGATACCTGCCACAGGCCGGTAATCCCCGGCCGGACCTGCATCCGGTCATACTGCCAGTGATCGTAGGCCTCGAACTCATAGGGCACCGGCGGCCGGGGCCCCACCAGGCTCATTTCGCCCCGGAGCACGTTGAAGAATTGCGGCAGCTCGTCCAGCGACGACTTGCGCAGGAACCGCCCGACGCGAGTCACCCGGGGATCCTGCGCCATCTTGAAGACCGGCTTGCCGTTCCCGTCATGATGCAGGGTCGACGCCTCGTCCCCGCCCAGCATCCGGCTCATGTACTCCCGGTGCAGCGTGTCGGGCGCATTGTGGGTCATGGTGCGGAATTTCCAGACCCTGAACCGCCGGCCACCCACGCCCACACGCACCTGCCGAAACAACACGGGACCACGCGAGTCAAGCTTGATCGCAAGCGCGGCCAGGAGCATGACGGGCGAGCCCAGGACCAGGCCGGCCAGCGCACCGGTGACGTCGATCACGCGCTTGAGCAGTCGCTGCTGGCCACGCAGCGCAGGTGCCGACAGCTCCATCAGCGGCATGCCATGTGACCAGATGACGGTCGGATGCACGCCGGCCACCTCGATAGCTCGCGGCATGGTCAGGATGTGACAGCCGGCTGCAAGCGCAACGCTCACCAGCGCCTGCAGCTGCAGGTCGGAGAGGTAGCCGCAGACCACGACGGTCTCCACCCGCAGATCATGCAGCGTGCGCGCGAGATCCTCCACGCTGCCGAGTGCGTCCGGCGCTGCAGGCTTCCGCACATCAAGAAATCCGAGGCGGGCGAACTCACTGGGGATGCTGAGCGCCGGATACACCGACGCTTCGCGGCACATTTCCGACGGTCCCACGAAAATCGTGCGGGCTGCATGCTTCGGTCCCGGCGCAAACACATTGACCAGCCGGTCGACGGCCAGTCGTTCGAGCACCAGCGCAGTCCAGACGATGACCGCTGTCGCGACCAGTTCCATGACTCCCTGCGTCAGCCCACCGGCCCACACGACCGCCCAGATTTCCAGCAGGGTGGCCAGCGAGACCCCATAGAGCAGCCGGTGCGCGCTGCGCCGGTCGTCGCCGCTCGAGTAGCTGCCGGCCACGTAGAGCCCGACGGCAAGTGCGACGACAAAGCGCGGTGTGGCGATCGGGAGGTGGAAAATCTCGGCAACCATGCCGGCGCCGCTGGCCTCCAGGCTCGCCAGCAGAAGGCCCAGCCCGGTAATGGTCACGAAGTCCGCGACGAGCAGCACCGATACCCGGCGCAGGTGGCGCACGAGGTGACGGCGGATGTTGGAGGAGGCGCGGCGCTGCAAGCCGAGGCGCAGTGCAAGATGCTCCGCATCGAGCGGGACGGAACCGACGGACGATTCGTGCCGGCCGTTGCGCGTCAGGTCGGGCGGCGCCGACAAGGCGGGCGCATCGCCATGGGCGGCCGACGCCGTCCCGCTCGCCAGCTGCAGCTCACCGATGTCCTGACGTGCCGGGCTCGGCGTCATCGCCGGCCTCCTGATGTCCTAAGACGTTGACTGACAAGCCAATATATTCGCGCCATAGTTCTAATCAAAGCTCCGGCATGCGCGTCGGGCACATCTCATGCCGCCCCGTACGGCAGCCAGCCGGTCATGATACGCTGGTACAGCGCGATGTGTCGCTCCGCCATGAGCGTGCGGCTGAACTGCTCCCGCACGCGCGAGCGTCCGGCTTCGCCCATGCGCTGTCGCCGCTCGGGGTCACTGGACATCTCGGTCAAGGCGTGTGCCAGTGCGCCGACGTCGCGGATGGGAACTTCAAGCCCCGTCTCCCCCGCCACATTCACCTCGCGCACGGCACTCGGCACCGCTGTCGTGATCACGGGCCGGCCAGCCGCCATGGCCTCCAGTACCACGAGCCCGAACATCTCCTCGGTCGTCACCGACGGCAGCACCAGGAAATCCGCGTCAGCCATCCGCCGGGTCAGGTCGTCATCGGGGTACTCGCCAAACCAGCGCACCCGCTCGGTGACCGCCAACGCCTGGGCCAGCGTGCGGAGCCGGGGCCCTTCCGGACCGGAACCAACGATGTCGAGCCGCACATCTGGAACAAGCGCCAAGGCCCTCAAGAGGATGTCAAGTCCCTTGTAGGCGGCCAGCCTGCCGATGAAGAGAGCCCGCGGATAGGCGCCCGGTGGCGGGGGCGGGACAACCGCCCAGCGAGCCTCATCGATCCCGAACGGGATGACTTCGACCTTCGACTCAAAGCCGCGAAGCTCCACCGACATGGCCACATGCGCCCGGCTCGGCACCACAATGGCCTTGGCCTGGCGAAGCACCAGCCGAGCCACCGGCCGGTAGACGCCCCGCTTGGCGTCGGCATGCTGGGTGACGACCACCGGCGTCCG
>DASSHL010000373.1:0-4596 GCA_035692845.1 Gemmatimonadales bacterium | reverse complement strand
GGCCATCATGACGCTCACCACTGCGGACTGGGCCGATCACTACAGCCAGCTCGCCAACTACCTGCGGCTGAACAACCTGCTGCCGCCGACGGCGAATCAGAAAGAGGAATAGTCGTCGGTCGTCGGTCTTCAGTCGTCCGTCGCCATCAGGTCCTTCGCTGCGATCACGGTGACAGGTCCGCGAACCTCGGACGACCGATGACTGAAGACCGACGACATCCACCTGCACCCATGTCCACCCTCACCTCTCCCAGCCGCACCGCGTGGATGGTCGCGCAGCGGCGCGCCGCGCACCAGCTCATGGACCGGCCGCCGGTGTTCACCGATCCGCTGGGGCTCCGTATCCTGGGACGGGAGACCGCCACTGAGCTCGAGCGCGGCCCGCAGTACCATGCGCACCGCATTTCTGATCGCTATCTGCGCGCCTTCCTGGCCGCCCGGAGCCGCATCGCCGAGGACACGCTCGCCGACCTCGTCAGCCAGGGATTGCGACAGTATGTGATCCTCGGCGCAGGTCTCGACACCTTTGCGTATCGAAATCCCTGGCCCGGGCTCCGCGTCTGGGAAGTGGATCATCCCGCCACACAGGGCTGGAAGCGCGAGCGGCTGGCCAGGGGGGAGATCACCGTGCCCTCCCCGGAGCCGTTCGTCCCGGTGGATTTTGCGCACCAGGATCTGGAACAGGCATTGGTGGCTGCAGGACTGGACCTGGGCCAG
The DNA here is from genome assembly GCA_035692845.1 of Gemmatimonadales bacterium. Taxonomy (GTDB): domain Bacteria; phylum Gemmatimonadota; class Gemmatimonadetes; order Gemmatimonadales; family GWC2-71-9; genus CAMLHP01. Next base: position 3,879 of record DASSHL010000373.1, on the reverse strand, counting down.
CCAGCATTCTTCTCCTGGCTCGGCGTCGCACCCTATCTCGAACGTCCTGCCATCGATGCGCTGCTCAGGTTCGTGGTCAAGGCGTCGACGACTGGTGGCGGGATCGTGTTTGATTACTTTGTGCCGCCCCAGACCCAGCCGCTCATGATCCGGCTGATGCTCGCGCTCCGCCGCTACCGCCTCAAGCAGATCGGTGAACCCTGGCGCACCCATTTCGATCCCGCTCAACTCGTCGCGCAGTTGCGGGACCTCGGCTTCGACGACGTCACCGACTTCACGCCGGAATTGATCAACGAGCGTTATTTCAGCGGGCGTGACGACGGGCTGAAGATCGGGACAGTGGGACACGTGATGAGGGCGTTGGTAGGGGCTAGGGGTTAGGGGCTAGGGGTTAGGGGTTAGGGGCTAGGGACTAGGGACTAGGGACTAGGGTTGAGCATGAAAGCTCCGCCTCGCAACCTAACCCCTAATCCCTAGCCCCTAACTTGACGCCGCCCGCTCCAGCCCCAACTTTGACTCCATGCCCTTCCAACATCGTGCACTTCCCCTGGCGCTCCTGGCGTTGTTTGCCACTACGCCCTGCCTCGGCCAGGACTCGCAGGCCGATTCGACCGTGCGACAATTTGCATGGGGGCCGGTGAATGTGCTGGTCATCGCGGACACGGTGAGCGGCCTCGGAATCTGGGCGGCGACGTCGTCCACCGAGTTCACGGGCGAGCGCCGTGAGTTCGCGGCCAGGTTCAACCCGGATTCCCTGGATCGCTGGCTGAACCAGGCCCACGCGGTGATCACGCACGGCAGCGATGCCGATTCCGGGAGCACGACCACGCTGCGGACAGCGCCACTCGTCGCGGTGGACAGCTTGGCGATCGTCGTCCTGCGCGAACGCGAGGCATCGCGCTGGTCTGATCGAACCGAGCTTGTTTTTCTGGGCAAGGACCGGAGGCCAGTGTGGTCCGTCGCCGCGACTTCCAGCGAAGTGAATGACTTTGTCACCAGCGTGTTTGTCCAGGCAACTCGGAGCCGGCTCGTGACGGCGAATCGGTCGCCACACATGGCGACGGCTGCCGCCAGCTCCCATGGTGACCGGGCTCCGCGATTGATCCGAGCCGGCCTCATGCGGCCACCCAAGAGCCTGGCCGGCATCTCGGCACGCGTCACGTTTCGATTCGTCATTGGTACCGACGGCAAGCCGGAGCGGGGGAGCATCCGGACGGTCACGTACAGTGACTCCAGGTTCGTCGATGCGGCGATCGCCACGATCATGGATTCCCGCTTCTCGCCGGGCGAGCTCAACGGCGTTCCGGTCCGGGTGACGGTCGTGCAGGGCGTCATCTTCGACGGCCGGGCGCAGCCGCAGAACATGGACAACTTCCCGAAGCCACGCCCTCTGGTCGGCGACGTCCTGTCGTCGCCGCCATTCTGACCAGGGCTGGGGGCTGAAGGCTGAAGGCCAAAAGAAGCGACCCTCCCGGCATTGCCAGGAGGGTCGCTTTCTTGCTTTCAGCTTTCAGCGAGCGGCCGGAGGCCGCCCCTGCTGCTCACATTCCCGCCAACCCCTTCACCGCATCCACCAGCTTCCCAACCTTCGCCTTGTCGCTCGAGCTACCGGCGTCGCTCTGCAGCGAGCTGGCCAGCTTGTTGAGCGCATCGCTGCGGCTGGACCCCGAGGCCTTCTCGGCGCTGTCCAGCGCCTTGCGGGTCTCGGAGATGCTGCTGCTGCTCAGCCCCTTGGACCGTTCCAGCTGGTCCACGTAGGCCCGCGCCAGCGAGAAGCTGGCCGGCCAGGTGTACTTGGGCTGGCCCTGGGTGTTGAGGTGATCGAGATGCACCGTGCGGGCGGCATCGATCTCGTTCTGTGAGAGGTACGCACTGGGCTTGAGCTGGAAGATGTCGAGGCCGCGGGCAATCTCGGAGCTCACGATGTTGCCGTTGTACCAGTACACCGACCAGGAACCGCCACTCTGCATCTCGGTGGAATCGATCGGGCCGCGGTCGAAGAATGCGATCTCGTACGCGTTGTCCGGATCGGTCCAGTCAAAGACCGAGATGCCGCCCTGGTACCACGCCTGCACCATCACGTCACGGCCCGGGATCGGGATGAGCGAGCCGTTGTGGGCCACGCAGTTTTCCTGCGGGGTCTGCGGAGCGGGCAGCTTGTAGTAGCTGTGGAAGTGCATCTTCCGGTCCGCCAGCGTGAAGATGGCGTCGCCACCCCACTCGCGCGGATCGGTGGCGCGGCACTTCGGTGCGCCGCCGCCGCCCCACTCATCCGAGAAGAGGACCTTGGTGCCGTCGTTGTTGAACGTCGCCGAGTGCCAGTAGGAGAAGTTGGAATCGGCGGCGGCATCAAGGCGCACCGGATGGGCCGGGTCGCTGATGTCGAGGAGCAGGCCGTAGCCGCCGCAGGCACCGCCCGCGAGGCCAATGGCCGGATAGACCGTGATGTCGTGGCACTGGTCGGGACCGGTCGGCTTCTGGTTGGGCCGCTGGCCGATCATCTTCGCGATCATCGCGGGCAGTGCCGAGCGCAGCGCCGCGCTGTCGGCTGCCGTCGCGTCGCCCGTGCCGCCACGCGCCTTCACGACGCTGTCGAGCATCGGCTTGGTGAAGCGATCGGGCAGGACCATCTCGTTGCCCATGATGTTCGCCACGAACGCACCCTTGGCCTTGGCCTCGGCGACCGCGGCCTTGTCGGCCGGAGCTTCACCGTGCTCGGGCGGCGCGGCGAGGTTGTTGAAGATGCGCGGCGAGCTGACGATGGCCGCCTGCTCCGGATGCGCCACCGGCACCTTGATCACTTCAATGCGGAAGTGCGCCGAATTGGGGTCTTCATCGGGCGACAGGTTGCTGCAGCCGGCGAGTTCATTGGGCGAACGCACGCGCGAGGAGCCGGAGATATAGACATAGACGGTGTTGGGGTCCTTGGGATCCACCAGCACCGTGTGCGTGTGCGAGCCGCGGCAGGTCTGCACATTGGCGACGTTCTTCGGATGGGCGATGTCGCTGATGTCGAAGACGCGGAGCCCGCGAAGCCGCTCCGTGCTCACCGTGTCCTGGACACCCTGGGTGCCGCAGTCGATGCGGCCGGTCAGCCCCTCACCGGAAATGAAGAGCAGGTTCTTGTAGACTGACACGTCGCTCTGCGAGGCCGGGCAGATGTAGCCGGTCTCCAGCTTCGGCGCCTTGGGATCGGAAATGTCCCAGATCTGCCAGCCATTGTAGTTGCCCTGGATGGCGTACTTGCCCAGGAAGGCGAGATCGGAATTGGTGTTGTCGAAGCCCTGGGGCTTCGGCGTCTGGGAGAGGACATTGAGATTCCAGACTGCTTCGCCCGCGTCATGCAGGCCGGCCTTCAGCCCGACGCGCGGGTCTGGGTTCGGCGCGCCCGCCACCATGTTGCTGCTGCCGCCGCTGTGGCCGCTGCTCCGGGCCGGCGACGGAGTCGCGCTGTAGGACGACGTCGTGGACTGGGAACAGGCCGCGAGGACCATGAGTCCGGCGGTCAGTGATGCGGCGAACAGCGAGGTGGAACTGGATCGGCCCCTCGAGTGGCGGGCCTGGAACAGGGATACCATGGCAGATTCCTCTGGTGGGACGGAGTGGGGACTATGGGTTCGCGTCAGCAGGAAGAGGCCCGAAGGCAACGGCCACCAGCATCTTCTGCATCCGCGTGATCTCGCTCGTCTGGTCGGCGCTGATGTCGTTGGCGAGCTTGAACGTGAGCTGATCCTGCGCCGCGCCGTAGGTGCCGAAGAGGTCATCCACCATCGAGACGGCGCCCTGGTGGTGCTGGATCATGAACTGCAGGAAGAGCTTGTCGAACTCCTGGCCGCGCGCCTGGTCGAGCTGGTGCAGCTGCTCGGCGCTGAGCATGCC
>DASSHL010000372.1:0-6165 GCA_035692845.1 Gemmatimonadales bacterium | reverse complement strand
GAGCTCTCGGTTGGCCCGTCGGGCTGGCGGCTCGATGGCCAGGCCCTCGACTCTTTCGGAGACTGACGCAAGCTCATGTGCGGTATATGCGGCATTGTCCTTCCTGATGGATCCTCCCGCCGGCTCGACCGGGAACTGCTGGTGCGCATGCGCGACCAGATCACCCACCGCGGGCCCGACGGGGCAGGGGAATTTCTCGATCGCGGTATTGCGCTGGGCCATCGCCGGCTGAGCATCGTGGACGTGGCCCACGGCGCGCAGCCGATGTCGGCGGCGGACGGGGCAGTGCAGATCGTCTACAACGGCGAGGTGTACAACCACCCGGAGCTGATGCCGGCGCTGCAGGCGGCGGGGGTACAGTACGCCACCCACTGCGACACTGAAACGGTGCTCCATCTCTACCTGCGGCATGGGGCCCGCATGCCGGAACAGCTGCGCGGCATGTTTGCCCTTGCCATCTGGGACGCGCGGACGCGCGAGCTGTTCATTGCCCGGGACCGCCTTGGCATCAAGCCGCTCTATTACGTCCACACCGATGATGGTGCGCTCTACTTCGCCTCCGAAATCAAGGCGCTGATCGCAGCCGGCGCCGCGACGCCGGAGCTCAATCACCGCGCCTTTCCCGATTATCTCGCCAACCACGCACCATCCGGCGAGGACACCTTGTTCAAGGGCGTGAAGCGGCTGCTGCCTGGGCACACGCTGACGTGGAAAGCGGGGCGCATCACGGTGCGTCCTTACTGGGATCTCTCTTTCGCAGCGCCCATGGAGACCCGCTCCGACGCCGAGCTGGTGGCGGAGTACGCCGAGCGTTTTCGCGAGGCCGTCCGGCTCCGCCTCATGGCCGACGTACCCCTTGGCATGTTCCTTTCCGGCGGCATCGATTCGGCGGCCATCACGGCCACGATGGCGACGCTGGTGCAGGATCCCATCAAGACGTTCTCCGTCGCGTTCCGCGAGCGCGAAGCCAATGAGCTGCACTACGCCCGGCTCGTCGCCGAGCGGTATCGCACTGATCATCACGAAGTAATCGTGAGTCCGGAGGAATTCTGGGGTGCCCTGCCGTCGCTCATCTGGCATGAGGACGAGCCGCTGGCGCATCCCTCGAGCATCGCACTCAACTTCGTCTCCCGCCTGGCGGCACAGCACGTGAAGGTGGTCCTCACGGGAGAGGGAAGTGACGAAACGCTGGCCGGCTATGGGCGCTACCGGACCACTGTCATGAACCTGGCGGTGAGCCGACGCTGGCAGTCGCTCGCGCCTGACGTGCTGCAGCGCGCAGTGCGTGCGGGGGTGGAGCAGCTCCCGCGCGCGTCGCGGCTGCGCCAGCGGCTCCTCCGCACGGGTCTCGCGCTGCACGCCGATCTCGATACACTCTACTTCGACAACTTTGCGGTCTTTGGCCGCGACCGGCAGCGCGACATGCTGTCGCCGGAGCTGCAGGCCGAGCTTGGCGCACTCGATCCCTATGCCTCGGCCCACGCCGCGATCGCGCACGGCGACGCGACGAGCCTGCTCAATCAGCTGCTCTATGCTGATATCAAGACCTACCTGCACGAGTTGCTCATGAAGCAGGACCAGATGAGCATGGCGGCGTCAATTGAAAGCCGGGTTCCGTTCCTGGATCATCCGCTCGTGGAGTTCACGGCGCGGCTGCCCGAGCGGCTCAAGCTGCGCGGGCGCACCACCAAGTGGATCCTGCGCCAGGCCATGAAGGACAAGCTGCCCGCTGAAATTCTCTCGCGCAGCAAGATGGGTTTCCCGGTGCCGGTGGGCGCGTGGCTCAAGGGCGCCTTCCGCCCGCTGCTCGACCAGTATGTGCTCTCGGAGCGGGCGCTCGGGCGGGGCCTGTTCCGGCCGGACGCCGTGCGGCAACTCGTGGCCGAGCACGCGGCGGGGGAAGCGAACCACGACGAGCGGCTCTGGGCCTTGATCAACCTCGAGATCTGGCAGCGCCTGTACCTGGATGGCGAGCCGGTGGAATCGGTGTCGGGACGCCGGCAGGCCATGGCCGGGGCGGCGTAGCATGCGGATCCTCTGGCTCAAGACGGACCTGCTGCATCCGATCGATCGCGGGGGCAAGATTCGCACGTACCACATGCTGCGTGCCCTCAAGCAGCACCATCATGTGACGTACGTGGCCCTGGATAATGGCCGGGCCCCGGCGGAGGCGGCAGCGCTCGCCAGCGAATATTGCCACGAGCTGGTGCGGGTGCCCTACACGGAGCCGGAGCGGCGCACTGCCGCGTTCTGGATTGATCTCGCGCGCAACCTGCTGTCGCCCCTGCCGTACGCCATCGGGAAGTACCATTCGCCGGCCATGCGCTCGGTCATCGCGGAGCGTGTGGCCAGCGGGGCAGTGGACCTGCTGGTGTGCGATTTCCTCATGCCTGCGCAGAATGTTCCCGATGAGCTTCCGTGCAGCACCGTACTCTTCCAGCACAATGTCGAGGCCAGCATCTGGCGCCGGCATGTCGAGGTGCAGACCGGCCGGCTGGCTCGGGCCTACTTCACGAAGCAGTTCCGGCGCATGGAGCAGTTCGAGCGCGAGCAATGCCGGCGCTTCGACGTCGTAGTGGCGGTGTCCGAGGAGGACGCCGAGGCACTGCGGGTGCACTATGATGTGCCGCGCGTGCGCGCCATCCCGACCGGGGTGGATACCGCCGCCTTCGCCGCCGCCGATTCCTCGCTGGCCCAGCCGGGCAAGATTGTATTCGTCGGCGCCATGGACTGGATGCCCAACGAGGACGGCATCCAGTGGTTTGCCGGTGATGTGCTGCCCCTCATTCGCAGGCAGGTGCCCGGCGCCACCCTGACCATCGTCGGGCGGAATCCCGGGCCGGCGGTACGGCGGCTCGCGGACGCGGGCGCCGCCATCACCGTGACCGGTACCGTCCCCGACGTGCGGCCCTATCTCGAAGCGGCATCACTGGTCGTTGTTCCGCTCCGCGTGGGCGGTGGCACCCGGCTCAAGATCTACGAAGCGATGTCGATGGAGCGACCGGTGGTGTCCACCACGATCGGGGCTGAAGGGCTTCCCTTGGAAGAGGGCGAACACATCATCCGCGCCGATGATGCGACGGCCTTTGCCGCTGCCTGCACTCGCCTGCTGCAGGATCCCGCTGGGGCGTGGCGGATGGCCAGGGCGGGTGGTGAATACGTTCGCTCCAGCTTCGGCTGGGAGCGGGTGGCGGGTGAGTTCGCCCGGCTCTGCACCGAAGCGGATTCGATGGCTGGCGTCGCCCCGCAGGCACAACAGGCGTGAGCGAGGCTCCGCTGCGCGTAGTCCTGATGGCGCACGACGAGGACGAGCTGTATGCCGATGGCGTGGCCAGCTGGCTCGAACGGCACGAAAAACTCGTGGGCGTCATCCGGATCGTTGACAACACGCGAACACGGCGCCGGCGGATCCGGCGCGAGTGGCGCCGGTCGGGAATGCTCGGACTTGCTGACGTGCTGGCCTGGCGCATGTATCACCGCCTGCGGTACGGGCGCGAGGCCGCGCGCACGCGGGCACGGCTCCTTGCCGGACTCATCCCGCCGGGCTCGGCGCAGCCGGCGGTGCCGGTGCTTCGAACGGGCTCGCCCAATGGGGAGGCAGTGCAGGCCTTCGTGCGCCAGGTGGACGCCGACCTCATGATCGCGCTGGTCAAGCACATCCTGAAGCCGGTGGTCTTTGCCGTTCCTCGGCATGGCACCTTCGTCTTCCATCCGGGCATCTGTCCCGAGTACCGCAACGCGCACGGATGCTTCTGGGCGATCGCGCGAGGGGACCGGGATCGGGTGGGCATGACGGTGCTGCGGATCGATGAAGGTGTCGACACGGGGCCCGCCTATGGCTATTTCCGCCTGCCACCAGGGCAGTGGAGTGCCTCGCCCATCGCGCTGCAGCAGCAGGTGGTCCTGGAGAACCTGGAGCCCATCATGCAGCGGTTGCATGACGTGGTGAACGGCCGTGCGCAGCCGCTGGACGTGAGTGGGCGAGAGTCTGGCGCCTGGGGCCAGCCGCGGCTCACTGCGTGGTGGCGCCGGCCTGCCGCGCGGCCAACCGGCCCCCCATCGCATGGCTGACATTCCCACGCGCCTGGGTGTGCTCGAGTACCACGATATCGTGAGCGGAAGGCCGGACGCCTCGGGATTTCCGGGCCCGTCGGCGGCGAGCTACAAGGTGGATCACGTGCGCTTCGCCTCGCACCTGGAGCAGCTGGCGAGGGTGGGGCCGGTGGTGTTGCCCGCCGATGGCCGCCATGCGCCGGCGCAGGACGCGATCCTGGTCACGTTCGATGATGGTGGGGTGGATGCGCTTCGCGTCGCGGCCCCACTCCTTGAATCCCACGGCATGCGCGGCATCTTTTTCATGACCACGGGCATGATCGGCAGGCCGGGCTTCCTGGACGAAGACCAGCTGCGCGAACTGGCGCAGCGCGGGCACGCCATCGGCAGCCACTCGGTCACCCATCCGGCGCGGTTCAGTGCGCTGGCGCGCGAGGAAATGTTGCGCGAGTGGCGGGAGAGCCGCGCGGCACTGGAGCAGGTCCTCGGTGCCGAGGTTCGGCTCGCCTCGGTACCGGGCGGATACCATTCTGCTGCAGCGGCTGCGACCGCCGCAGAAGTCGGCATCCGCTGGCTGTTCACGTCCGAGCCGAGTGCCCGGGTCACGATGACCGGTGACTGCGCCGTGGTCGGGCGCTTCACCCTCCGGCGGGGGTCGTCCCCGGCGCAGGCACTGGCCTTCGCCACCGGCCGTGGCCGCGCCCGAGGTGTGGCCGCGGTCACGTGGACCGGCAAGAAACTGTTGAAACGAGTGGCAGGGCCTGCATATCTGCGCGTCCGGCGCATTGCCTTCGGCGACGCGTGACGCCCGTGACTTCCAAGGGAGCAAGATGACGACTTCGATCAGCGTATTTGGCCTGGGCTACGTCGGCTGCGTGTCAGCGGCATGTTTCGCCAAGGAAGGCCACGCAGTGACCGGTGTGGACGTGAACCCGGCCAAGGTGGACATGATCAATGCCGGCAAGGCCACCATCGTGGAGGCGGGAATCGGCGAGCTGGTGGCCGAGATGGCGCAGTCCGGCCGGCTCCGGGCAACGACGAGCGTGGAAGATGCGGTGAGGGACACCGCCGTCTCCCTGGTGTGCGTGGGCACGCCCAGCCGTCCCAACGGAAGCCTGGACCTGAGCTATGTCGAGCGTGTGTCGGAGCAGATCGGCGCGGCTCTCAGGAACAAGCCGGGCCGCCACGTGGTCGTCATCCGGAGCACCGTCCTGCCGGGCACCATCCACGATGTCGTCGTCCCGGCGCTGGAGCGCACCAGCGGCAAGAAGGCCGGAGCCGACTTTGGCGTCTGCGGCAATCCCGAGTTCCTCCGGGAAGGGACGTCCATCCGCGATTTCTACGATCCGCCGTTCACCCTCGTGGGCGCCGACGATCCGGAAACCGGCAAGGTGGTGGCGGCGCTCTATCAGGGCATCGAGGCCCCGGTGCACATCATCCCCGTCCGCACGGCGGAGATGGTCAAGTATTCCTGCAACTGCTTCCACGGGCTCAAGGTCGCGTTTGCCAATGAAATCGGGAACATCTGCAAGGCGGTCGGTGTGGACAGCCACGAGGTGATGCGCATCTTCTGCGAGGACCGGAAGCTCAACATCTCGCCCTATTACCTGCGGCCCGGCTACGCCTTCGGTGGTTCCTGCCTCCCCAAGGATCTGCGTGCCACGGTCTACAACGCCCGCGCCCATGATGTGCCGGTGCCGGTGCTCGAGGCGACGCTGGAGAGCAACCGCCTGCAGATCGAGAAGGCGTTCAACATGGTGATGGCGACGGGCAAGAAGCGGGTGGGTGTGCTGGGCCTCAGCTTCAAGGCCGGCACTGACGACCTCCGCGAGTCACCGATGGTGTCGCTCATCGAGCGGCTAATCGGCAAGGGCACCCAGCTCGCCATCTACGATCCGTACGTCACGAGTTCCAGGCTCATGGGCGCCAACCGGGAATACATCGAGCGGGAAATTCCCCATATCTGGGAGCTGATGCGCGGCAGCATCCGCGAGGTGCTGGACGCGAGCGATGCGGTCATCATCGGCAACAGCGCCGGTGAATTCCGGGAGATCCAGGGGCACCTGCGAGCGGACCAGCCGGTGGTGGACCTGGTGCGGGCTTTCGGTCCGC
>DASSHL010000371.1:0-4323 GCA_035692845.1 Gemmatimonadales bacterium | reverse complement strand
ATCGCGCCGCAACACGTCGTGGCGCACGCGGCATACGTGCTCAACACCGCGACGCATGAGGAAGAGAAGTGGGTGCGCGCCGCCGCCGGCCTCTCGAAGGAGCTGGAACGCTCGACGGCGCTCGGCATCGGCGCCTGCTGCTTTCATCCCGGCGCCGCGCGTGACGGCAACAAGGCGGCGGCGCTCGACCGCGTCGCCAAGGCCATCACCCAGGCGCTCAAGACCGTCGAGGGCGAGACCCGCGTCCTGATCGAGAACACCGCCGGCGCCGGCCTCACCATCGGCAAGACGCCGGAAGAGGTCGGTGGCATTCTCGAGCGGGTGCCCAGGGCGCTCCGGAAGCGCACCGGCTATGGGCTCGACACCTGCCACCTCTTTGCCGCGGGGCACGACATCCACACCTCCGCAGAGACGCTGGGGCTGGTGCTCGACGCGTTCGAGGAGGCAACCGGCGAGACGCCGGGGTTCTTCCACCTGAACGACAGCGAGTTCCCCTTCGATTCCAATCGCGACCGCCATGCGCTGATCGGCGAGGGCGGCATCGGCGTCGAGCCGTTCCGCTGGCTGCTGCACGACAAGCGCAGCCGAGGCATTCCACTGATCCTCGAAACGCCGCAGCAGGACACCGAGCCCGCCGTCAACGACGACTCGGCCGACCCGCTCGACGTGAAGATGATGAAGCTGCTGCGGGGGCTCCTGCCGTAGCCCTCGCGCGCGGCCTTGATCATCGCTTGACCGGCTGCATCCAGTCTTCCGGCATCCCGTGACCGGAGACTGCCATGCGCTCGCGCTCCCTCCTGCTCCTCTGCCTCTTGTTGGCCCTGGGCTGCACCCGTTGGCGGGTGTCCTCGACATCTCCCGCCGAGACCGTGACCCACCAGCGGGGCAGCACCATTCAAGTGCTGACGCGCTACGACACGACAATTGTTACCTCGGCCGTGGTGGCCAACGACTCCCTCTTTGGCCGCTCCGAACGAGCCAATTCCCTCGGCTCCCGGCGCTACGCCATCGCGCTGCCCGACGTGCTGCAGATCCGCGTCCGGCACTTCGACGCCGCTCGATCAGCGGTTGCGCTGGTAGCCGTGGCTGGGGCCGTGGCGCTGGTGGCGGCGGCGGTCGATGAAGGGGATCCTCCGCCTCCGCCCTCCAACGGTGGGGGCAGCGGCGGGTGTGGGTCGTCCGGTTGCCTCTATTCCTGTCCCATGGTCTATAGCTGGGATGGGCAGCGCTACCGTCTCGACTCCGGCACCTTCGGCGGCGCGATCGTGCGGGCGCTGCAGCGCACCGACCTCGACAACCTCGATTACGCGACGAGCGACGGCGGGCTCATTCGCCTCAGGGTGGCCAACCAGCTCAACGAGACCGACCATCTCGATGCCATCCATGTGCTGGCCGTGGATCATGCCGCCGGCGTCGTGGTTGCTCCTGATGCTGCCGGCCGAGCCCATGGTTTCCTCGCTCCGGTAGCGCCGGTGCGGGCCGTGGATTTCCGGGGACATGACGCGATGGGCCGGGTGGCGGCGCTCGATGACCGCTACTGGATTTCCGATCCCACAAACCGGGACTCTGCGCAGGTGGCGGATGTGCGCGATGGAATCGAGCTCAGTTTCGTCCGCCCGACTGGCGCGCAGACAGCGCACCTGGTAGTAGATGCGAACGACACCCAGTGGGCCACCATGCTGGTCGGACAGTGGATCGGCGCGCGGGGCGATGGCACCGCTGCCTGGTACGATTCCCTGAACGCGAATCCGCGGAAGGCCACAGTCGACATGGCTCCGCTGGTTCGCGAGGGTTTTCTCACCGCCAAGGTCTGGAACGGCACCACGTGGACGGTGGCCGGACAATTCTGGGAAGCAGGCCCCGAAGTCCTGAAGCGCCAGGTCCTGGAGCTGGACCTGCGCAGCGTCACGAGCGACACGGTGCGCGTGCGGCTCGAGTCAGCGCCGTCGCTCTGGCGCATCGACCAGGTGGCCATGTCGTTCGGCGGCGATGAGCCGATTCACGCACGGGAGCTGTCGCTGCAGTCGGCGCGCAGGGACACTGGGGAAGATGTGCGGCTAGCCCTCACTGCACCGGACGACCAGACCTTGACGCTCGAGACCGGCGAGATGGCCGACCTCGTCTTCACCGCGGAACCCACACCGCAGGGACTGGCGCGCACCTACCTGCTGCGCTCGACCGGCTGGTACCACATCAATGAAGTCCACACCGGCCCGGCTGACGTTGTGATGCTGGATCGCCTGGTGCGGGAGCCGCTGGCTCTGTCGAAGATCGCGGTTGGCCGGCTGAACGAGGCGCTGGCGACGCTCCGGGAAGCAGCGGCCCGATGACTACCGAGGTCTGGATCACGGGATACGGCGCCGTGACCGCCGCGGGCCACGGCGTGATGGCTCTGGCGCAGCTGCTGGAGAGCGAGGGGTCAGCCGTGGCCCCGCGCGCGGCACTCGACGGCCGGGCAGCCGGCGCATGCGGTGAGATTCCCCGCTCCCGGTTTGCCCGGCGCATGGACCGGAGCGGCCAGCTGTTCCACGCAGCATGTTCCGAGGCATGGCAGGCAGCCCGCCTGGGTGGCTGGAGCGCCGGCGCACGCGCCGGCCTGGTGGAAGGATCATCGCTCGGGCCGATGTGCGGCGTGCTGGAGGATCATGCGCGGGCGCTCGACGACCCCCGCGAGCGCAATCGTCCCAGCCGGCTGACTCGCTTCATGACCGGCGTTGGTGGCGCCGTCTTCGCGCAGGAGGCGGGACTGCGAGGCCCGGTTCTCCACCTGTCGGCTGGCAGCGTTTCGACCACGTGTGCCCTCGGCGAAGCCTTCCAGCGCGTTACTGCCGGATGGCTGGACGTCGTGGTGGCTGGCGGTGCCGAGACCCCGCTGCACCCGGAAATCATGGGGACGTTTGCGTCGAGCGGCGTGCTGTCTCCGGAATCGGCATCAGCGACGCCGTGCCTCCCGTTCGATGCCCGGCGATCAGGCACCGTGCTGGGCGAAGGTGCGGCCGCGCTGGTGATCGAGCGCGCTGATCATGCCAGGGCCCGGGGTGCGAGCCCGGTGGCACGCATCAGCGGCTACGGCTTCTGCACCGAGGCGTTCGACCTCACGGCGCCGGATCCCTCAGGCCGCGGTGTTGTCGAGGCGGTACGGAACGCGCTGGGAACGCGACCGGTCTCGTCGGTGGGCTGGATCAAGGCGCATGGCACCGGTACTCGACAGGGTGATGCCGCCGAGGCGCGGGCGCTGCAGCAGCTTTTCGGTGACGCACTTCCGGCGGTGCCGATCGCAGCGCTCAAACCTGCGCTGGGACATTGCCTTGGGGCGAGCGGCGGCATCGAGGCCGCCGCCGCGCTGGTGGCGATGGAGCGCGGCTTCGTGCCCGCAACCGTGGGGTTTCGAGAGGCGGATGCGGAGCTGCCAGTGACCAGGATCGCACCCAACCGCCTGGTGCCCGGGCGACCGACCGTCCTGCTGCTGTCGGAGAGCTTTGGCGGTCGCTGCGCCGCGCTGGTGCTGGACGCTGCCTGAGGCCATTATCCTCGGAAGGATGGGGCATCCACGCATGCCCTGCCGTGAGGTCTTCCACCCACACCTTCCAGAGTGATGATGACACGCACGCCTCTCCTGATCCTGGCGCTCACCGCCCTCGCTGCCTGTGCCTCGAACACGCCGACGTCGCAGCCAAGCCCCGCGGCCAGCTCGACCGGCTCGACTATCTCGACAGCCTCGACCACCTCGACCCGTCCCCGGCCTTACCCCGTCTTCGAGAGCAAGTTCTTCCAGGACGCGGTGGCCAAGGGTACGCGCACGCGCACCGGCGCGCCGGGGCCGAACTACTGGCAGCAGTGGGCGCGCTACCAGCTGGCGGCGGATTACGATCCCGCATCGGGCAAGCTGGATGGCACCGGAACGGTGGTGTATTTCAACCGCTCGCCCGACACCCTGGGCACGCTGGTCATGCACATCCGCGATAACGCCTTTGCACCAAACGCAGAGCGGAACCGCGTGGTGCCGATCACCGATGGCGTGACCATGACGAAGGTGGCGGTGAACGGCACGACCCTCGGGCAGTTCCAGCGCGGCGCGACCAGTGGCTACGTGATCGCCGGCACCCTGCTGCGCATCCGGCCCGCGTCGCCGGTGCTGCCGGGCGACAGCGTCGTCATCAGCACGGCATGGTCGCTCACCGTGCCGCCTGACGGCGCGCCGCGCGGCGGGCGGAATGACGATGTCTCCTACATCTCCTACTGGTATCCGCAGATGGGGGTCTATGATGACGTGGAGGGATGGACCGCCGATCTCTATCGCACCAATTCCGAGTTCTACATGGG
>DASSHL010000370.1:0-3034 GCA_035692845.1 Gemmatimonadales bacterium | reverse complement strand
TGGGTGGAGAAGGCGCTCGCGGTGGCGGAAAAGAAGAAGGTCAAGGGATCGAGGGGTCGAGGGGTCAAGTAACTCCTCGACCTTCCGCTTTCAGCCTTCAGCCTTCAGCTTTCAGCCCTCAGCCTCTCCCGAGGTATCCATGCATCATCGGTCCTCCGTGCCGCTCCTTGCCGCTGCAGCGCTTGTCTTCCTCCCCGTCAAAGCTGATTCGCCGCTGCGCGGCTTCACCTCCCAGTCATCGACAATCGAGCGCGAGCTGGAAACGAAGTTCCGCGCCATTCCGGATCCGTCGCGCCTTCGCGCCATGGACAGCCTGCTCTCCGCCTTCCCGCATCACGTCGGCACGCCACGCGATTCCGCCAACGCGGCATGGATTGCGAAGCAGTTCAAGGCATATGGCTGGGAAGCCAGCATAGAGCGATTCGACGTGCTCTTTCCCACGCCGAAGGAACGTCACGTCGAGCTGGTGGCGCCAACACACTTCGTCGCCCAGCTTCGCGAGCCGGCCGTGCCCGGCGACCCGACGAGTGCCCAGCAGGACCAGCAGCTCCCCACCTACAATGCCTACTCGGGCGACGGCGATGTGACCGCGCCGATCGTGTACGTGAACTACGGCGTCCCAGCCGATTACGACGAGCTCGCCCGGCACGGCATCGACGTGAAGGGAAAGATCGTCATCGCGCGCTATGGCGGATCGTGGCGAGGCATCAAGCCCAAGGTGGCGGCCGAGCACGGCGCGGTGGGCTGCCTGATCTATTCGGATCCACGCCAGGACGGCTACGCCGAGGGTGCTGTCTTCCCGAAAGGACCGATGCGGCCGCCCGAGGGAGTACAGCGGGGCAGCGTGATGGACATGCCGGTCTATCCGGGCGATCCACTTACCCCCGGCGTTGGCGCCACGAAGAACGCCAAGCGGCTCGATCGCGCCCACGCCAAGACCATCATGACGATCCCGGTGCTGCCGCTCTCCTACGCCGATGCGCAGCCCCTGCTCGAAGCGCTCGAGGGCCCGGTGGTGCCGGGCGATTGGCGCGGCGGACTCCCCATCACCTATCGCTTCGGCGGCAGCGGACCGGCGCGAGTGCACCTGGTCGTCAAGTCGGATTGGAGCCTCCATCCGCTGTTCGACGTGATCGCCCACCTTCCGGGCACAACGGAAGCCGACCAGTGGATAGTCCGCGGCAATCACCATGATGCGTGGGTCAACGGCGCCGAAGATCCCATCTCCGGGCTGGTGGCGGAGCTCGAGGAAGCGCGCGCCATGGGCCAGCTCTACAAGGACGGCTGGCGCCCGAAGCGTACCATCGTATACGCCGCGTGGGACGGTGAGGAACCGGCGATGCTGGGCAGTACCGAATGGGCCGAGCAGCATGCAGACGAGCTGAAGCAGCATGCGGTGGCGTACATCAACACCGACGGGAATGGTCGAGGCTACCTCGGCATCGCCGGCTCGCACTCGCTGGAACGGTTCATCGATGATGTCGCGCGCGATGTTACCGATCCCGAGACAGGGCTCAGCGTCTGGAAGCGGCGACAGGCCCGCACCATTCTCGACGGGGACGCCGATGACCGGAAGACGGCGCGCGCCGGCGGCGATCTCCCCATCGGTGCCCTCGGTTCAGGCTCCGATTACACCCCGTTCCTGCAGCATCTCGGTATCGCCTCGCTCGCCCTGGGCTACGGCGGCGAGGACGATGGTGGCGTTTATCACTCGGTGTATGACGATTTCTACTGGTACACCCATTTCTCCGACACGGCCTTCGTCTACGGCAAGGCGCTGGCGCAGACGGTGGGCACGGCGGTACTGCGGCTGGCCAACGCCGATCTGCTGCCATTCCGGTTTGAAAACCTGGCCACCACGGTGAAGCAGTATGTGAAGGAGCTGGAGGACCTGCGGAACCGGCGCGCCGATGAGATTGCCGAACGCAATACCCAGATCAAGGAAGGCATCTTCAAGGCGACCAGCGATCCGCGGAATCCGACGTTCGCACCGGACGCGAAGGACCCTGCGCCCCATCTCAACTTCGCGCCACTGCTGAATGCAGTGGACTCGCTCACCGCGGCGGCGAAGCGATATGAACAGGCGTACGAGAACTGGCATGCTGATTCCGCGCCGGATGTGGACCTTGTCGCCATCAACCGCCGGTTGCTGCAGAGCGAGCGGCTGCTGACGGACGAGGCAGGGCTCCCCAAAAGGCCGTGGTACCAGCACCTGCTGTATGCTCCAGGGTTCTACACTGGCTATGGCGTCAAGACGATGCCGGGCGTGCGTGAGGCAATCGAGCAGGGCGAATGGGAGGAGATTGACCCGGAAGTGAACCGGCTGGCGAATGTACTGAATGCAGAGGCGAAGGCGGTGGGCGAGGTGGCAGAGTCGCTGGGCGGTAGGGCGTGAGGCGTAGGAGGCCGCGAGGCTCGTGACTCACGACCCCCTACGCCCCATGCCTCATGCCCCAGGCCCTCTCGCCCCCTTGCGCCATCTACTTTATGGTGTAAAGTTAGTCTCCGTGCCTGACCGGAGCCTGCGATGACCGCCGTCGAAAAATACTTCTTCACGCCGCTCTACTGCCCGCGTACCGCGTGGGACGTGTTCCGCTGGTGGGAGCAGCGCCGCCTGCTGTTCAATGTCTGCGTGGGCGGGGCAGGGCTGCTGACCCTGGCCAGCCTGCAACTCCTGGCGGCGCTGCCGCCGCACCTGCCGTTCTTCGGTGTTCCGTGGCCGGCGGTCGTGGTCTACGGTGTCCTCGCTAACCTGTTCTACACCATCGGTGCGCCGGCCGACCTCCTGATCCGGAACTGGTTCGGGCCCCGGGCGGCGGCGGCCGAGCCGGTGCTGTTCCGGTACGGGTTTGTGTTCTCGCTGGGGCTCACGTTGCTACCGATTGCGTTCGGGGTGATGTTGTGGGGGCTGCGGCTGGTGGTGTGGTAGGAGCTGTGGGCTGTGAGCTGTGAGCTGTGCACTGTGCGAAGATCACTGCTTTCAGCTTTCAGCCCTTAGCTTGTAGCCTTCAGCCGTTAGCCTTCAGGCCCCGGA
>DASSHL010000369.1:0-2973 GCA_035692845.1 Gemmatimonadales bacterium | reverse complement strand
CTTGGGCCAGTTCCGGGCTCAGGACCTTGACCACGACCTGTCGACCTAAGCGGACTTCGTCGGCAACGAAGACGCGCGACATGCCGCCGCCGCCGAGCTCGCGGACCAGCGTGTAAGCGGTACCCAGATGGGCTTGCAGCTCGGTGCGGAGGTCCAAGTTGGGTTCCTGGTACGGGACGGATTACCACGGGTCGACCGTCGACAGTCGACCGTTGACTGTTACCTCGACGTCAACTCTCCCAGCCGCTTCTTCACCGTCGTCACCACCGGCTGCAGGTCGGGGTCGGCGTCCTTCCACAACTCGGTGAACGCAGCGTAGTGCTTCACCGCATTCGCCGTGTCGCCCCTGCCGTCGTACAATTCACCCAGCCGCTTCTGCACCCCGGCGAGCGCAGCCCAGTCAATGTTGTCGCGCCGTACCGGCGGTTCCGCCAGATACGCCTTGAAATAGGCGAGTGCCGAATCGGGCTGGCCCATCCGGTCGTAGACCCGGCCGATATTGTAGTCGCCACAGGCCTGGCAGAAGGCCGGCGCGCCGTTGGGCAGGACCTGGGCGGCGCGAAAGGCCTTGAGCGCCTCGATGTACTTGCCTTCGGCCAGTGCGATCTCGCCCTCAACTTGCGAAATGACACGCTGCGCATCAGGTGCCGACGCCCCGGTACCCGCCGTACTCCGGTACTCGGCAAGGAGCTGCCGGGCCCGAACCGGACTCCCGCCCAGCGCGTACAGAGTCGCCACATACGTGTACGGCCGTGCGGCGGGATCCGAGGTGGTCCAGGCCGTGCTCGACACTTCGCGATCCAGCTTGCGCACGCCGTCGGCTGGGCGGGCGCGATAGCGAATATCACTCTCGGCGTCGGATGTACCGGTCATTGCCGGGACGCTGCCTCGCTCCGCCATCAGCCGCAGTTGCTTGCCCTCATCGGTGGTGACGTCACGGAGCCGGCCCTCTATCTGCTCCAGACCCACGAGGTACGTCAGCGCCACCACCTGGTACGCGGGACTTCCGGACTGCGCCGCATCGCGAAGCAGCTGGAGCGCGCTGTCCGTGTGTCCTTGTCCGAGCGCCGCGAAATATCGGGCCCGCATGAAGTCGCCCGTCTGGGGAAAGTTCGGCCCAAGACTCCGCAGCAGCCGGCCAGCAGAATCGGCGTGGCCAGCAAAGGTCAGCACGTCGGCCAGAAGGGCAGCCCTGCCCGGGTCCGGCTGAATCTGGTAGGCTCTGCCCGCATAGCGCACCACACTGTCGAACTGGCGTCCTCCCATGTACGCGGACGCCAGATTGGTCGCCACGGTGATGTTGCCGGAATCGGCCGCGTAGGCGCGCTGGTATGCCGCCAGCGCCTTGTCCATGTCGGCATGGCGCGGGCTCTGGTAGTAGTAGCCCAGCACCAGGTACCGCTCCCGGTCCGGCAGCCGGTCGGCGTAGCGAACCGCCTTCTCCAGGGCCGAGTCTACTGTGGCTGGGGCGTACAGGCCGTTTCTGAGTGCGACCGCGAGCTTCCGCCAGGCCAGCGCAAACGCGCTGTCCAGCGCCACCGCTTCGCGCAGGGCGCGGATCGCCGACTCGTAGTCGCCATCTACATCGGTGGCCTTCACACCCTCGGAGTACTTCTTGAGTGCCGGGAGCGACGCGGTGGTGGCGCGCTCGAGCGGTACCGCGCGCTGCACTTCCTTCAGTGATTCGCCCATCTGCCCGCGCAGTTTCCGGGTGAGCTTGTCCACTGTGGACAGCAGATCGGCCGGACCACTGGCACTGCCCTGCACACTGGCGAGCGTGGCCGCGTTCGCTGCGCTGGTGAGATCCATGCTGACCACATAGCCCGTCCCCGCGCTGGCAATCCTGCCGTTCAGGACGGCGGACGCACCCGCCCGGGTGGCCACCTCGCGGGCGGTGGCTGCATCGAGCCGGGTGTCGCGGGACCGGGTCATCTGCTGCAGGATGTCTGCGACCGCCGCCGGTTCCATCGGACGGACCGAGTTCGACTGGCTCAGCGCCGTCCGTGCTGCCTCGGAGAGAATCGGCCCCAGCGTGGAGTCGGCGGCCGGAGACTCGAAATCTGCCACCACGATCTTGTCGTTGATGGCCAGGCGGCCCGCCGCGAACAGCGAGCCCCACGGCCCGATGCCGATGGCACGCAGCGTCATGAAGCCTGCGACCATAAGGACGAACACGCCCAGGGCGATGTACCCGCCTCGCGTCGCCCGCCGCCAGGTGAGATGCGGGCTCGCCTTGAGCGCCATCGTGGCCATGGTGCCTTGCGGGCTCCTGGCGACCCGGGTGCCGCCTGGAGTGAGCGTCGGCGTGGCGGTGGCAGTCTGGCGGGCCACTCGCTGCACGTAGGCGGTGGCCAGCAGGGCAGGGAGGCCCAGGGCCATAACGAGAATGGCGCCCGGGAACACCCAGTCCGGCAGCCCGATCCCGACCACGGCGGCCTTGGCCAGAATCGCGACCGCGACCAGCGCCGCCGCATACCACAGCAGCGCCTGCTTGAACATGCCAGGCGCCGAAAATGCCACGGTGGTGCCGCTCGTAGTGGTGCTCGCGTCCAGCACCGGATAGAGCTCGGTGGCCGACTGGGGCCGCTCGTCCGGATTCTTGGCCATCAGCCGCCCGACCAGTTCGGCCAGCGCGGGGGGACAGTCGGGGCGGAGCGGCGTGACGGCGGGCGCGGCTTCGGTGAGGTGCGCCGCGAGCATGCGCTGCGGCGTGCGGTCGCCAAACGGCTGCTGCCCGGTCAGCAGTTCAAACGCCATGCAGCCCAGCGCGTAGAGATCGGCGCGATGATCGACGTTCGGGTCGCCGGCCACCTGCTCCGGCGCCATGTAGGCGGGCGTGCCCAGCGAGGTGCCGAGCTGGGTGAGGGTGGCGCCCGGGGCCCCCTCGGTGCGGGAAGCGCTGATGGCCTTGGCGATGCCGAAGTCAGTCACCACGGCCGCGTCGCCCGAGAGCAGCACGTTGTCGGGCTTGAT